>JBGVJO010000320.1:0-1106 GCA_045129535.1 Eubacteriales bacterium | reverse complement strand
TGTACTGGGCCGACCGTCTGGGCATGCTGATCATGGCCGACTTCCCCTGCTTCTGGGGTGAGCCCACCCCGGAAACCAAAAAGCAGTACGAATACGAGATGGAAAAACAGATCCTTCGTGACCGCAATCACCCGGCTCTCTTCTACTGGGTAGTATTCAATGAGTCCTGGGGGCTGTTCAGCAGCGGTACCGACAAGAGCGGAAACGGCATCTCCGAGTACACCAAGGAAACGGCGGAATGGGTAGTAAAATGCTATCATCGGGTGAAAGAGATGGATCCCACCCGTCTGGTAGAGGACAACTCCGTCTGCAAGCGGGATCATACCGTAACCGACGTGAACTCCTGGCATTTCTACTCCAACGGATACACCCGCGTCAAGGGCGTGGTGGATGATTTTTGCAACACCGCCTACGTCGGTACCCAGGCCAATTACAAGGAAGGCTACACCATGACGGATGTCCCCTGCATGAACAGTGAATGCGGTGCGGTATGGGGTGTAAAGGGCAATGCCGGCGACAGCGATATCGCGTGGCAGTACAAGTACATGATCAACGAATTCCGTATCCACGATCTGCTTTGCGGATTCATCTTCACGGAGTTCCATGACGTAGTCAACGAATTCAACGGATATTACAAGATCAACAACGACGATAAGGAGTTCGGCTACGGCGATTTCGGTATGGGGATCCGGGATCTTCACTCTCAGGATTATCTGGGCGCGGATTTCGCGCCTATGACTACCGTCCACCCCGGCGACGGTATCCGTATTCCCATGGTGGCCTCCAGCTTTACCGACGTTCGCCACGGCAAATATCTGACGGCAGCGTGGCAGCTGACCGTGCTGGATCCCTTGGATGGCGATTACGTGGCAGACAGCGGTGAGTGGCGGATTCTGTGGAGCGGGTACGGTGGATTCCCGGCAGGGGAAATCCTTACGGAGGCGCCCATCCACGACGGCACGGCGGTTCTTTCCTGGGCTTTGATGGACGAGGATGCCGTTGTGATGCAGAATTATCTGCTGTTTGATATCGACGGCGGCAAGAGAGAAGACGCGCTGGTGCTGGAGCCTGCCGATTTCACCTCGGACGGATTCAGGAAGGCCTTT
>JBGVJO010000319.1:0-7560 GCA_045129535.1 Eubacteriales bacterium | reverse complement strand
TTTTGCCAGGGATGCATTTTTATATCGTTAATCTCCACTCACGTCCCGCAAGACGGTGACGAAGGGCGGCAGGGGTGCCTCCGTTTTTTCGTCCGGCAATTCGATTTCCAAAATCGCCCGATCCGACCAAAAGGGGTACACGTCGATCTCCCACACAAACTCCCCGCAGGGGATCTTGTACCGGGTCTTTCTCACGGGGGTTCGGGCGGGATCGGCACGGTTAAGCAAATCCTCATACTCCCCGTAGGTGAGGTCTCTTTCTTCCTCGAAGGCGCTCAGGTCGCTGATGCGCCGCTTGGCAGTATACACGAAGCGAACCGTATCCTCCTCGGCGATCCGGCGGACACGGGCCGTTACGCCCGCATCGGAGGTCAGGTAGGTCTGGGTAATATCCCAGATCCGCACGCCCTCCGCCTTCCGCAAAAGCTCCGTATCGGGATAGGCGATCAGATATTTCCGTTCAACTTCAACG
This sequence comes from Eubacteriales bacterium, assembly GCA_045129535.1. Classification (GTDB taxonomy): domain Bacteria; phylum Bacillota; class Clostridia; order Oscillospirales; family CAG-272; genus SIG701. The sequence goes on along the minus strand of JBGVJO010000319.1, from coordinate 7,088 downwards.
GGACAGCCGGCCATACTCCAGTCCTCGCTTGCTCTTTAAGATATAGCGACCACTTCCGGGTCGGGACGGGTGGTAAAATCCACGCGGGTAGCCACCAGCACGGGGCCCTCCTGGCCGTAGAGCTTATTGTATTCCACGGACACCTTGGCGGTAACGATGACCCAATCCCGTGCTTTGAGGGAGGTACTCCGCTTCCATTTGCAGATCAGCCCGCCGAACTGGATATCGTCGGCACAGCAGGTCATAATGTGGCGGCCCACCGCCATGGTGTTGGGCGGGAACTGACCGTCGATGGCCACAATGCCCTTGAAGCGCACCGTTTTGGTGTCGTACTTCAGCATATCCTCCATCAGATCCTGATACCAGAGGGCGTAATCGTTATCGGCGATATCGATCACGTCCGCGTTCAAGTCAAAGGGCAAGGGATCCTCGATATCGTCTGCCTCCGCACGGCCGTCGGTATAATCGTACTCGATATTGGCACGGCGGCTGATGCCGCGCACCAATTTATGGAGAGGCATTTTATCCGTATCGTCGGTGATGCGGTTGAACACCACCAGATCGCAGGACTGGAGCTTGTCCACCACCAATGAACGCATATTGGCATTGTAGTTCAGAATCGTTTCCGAATCGGCGGCGAAGATCTCCTGATACACCATCCAATTCTCCGGCAGTGCCCGAAAAAAATCCGCCAGCTGCCACATACCGTTGTACTCGGCGATGACGCGCTCGATACCGTATTTCTTCTCGAAGGCGGACAGCACCTCGGGCTTCAGGTCCTCGACCGAGTCGATCACCTCCAGCCAAGTGTTCTCTGACGCAAACTCGGTGGGATCGTATTCCTCGATTCCCTCCTCGCACAGAAGAACCAACGTCCGCTCACCGGAGCTGAAGCCCGGATCGGCCAGTGCCTGGCGGATCATCGTAGTCTTTCCCGCCTCAAGGAAGCCGGAAAACAGATAGATCGGTATTTCTCTCATTGTTTATCCCCATCTGATTTACACGATGCCAAACAGCTTCGCGATGTTTTCTTCATTTATCTTGGATCCGATCACGCAGATGCGGCCGGTAACGTCAGCGCCGCCGGAGCGCACGTCGGGCGTGCCGGGCACGTAATCAAAATGGATCCAGCCGTCCTTGCCGGCCACCACGCCTTTGGCACGGAGTACCATGCCGTACTCGGACTCGTTCTCCAAAGCTTCCAGGATCGCGGTGATCTCCTCGGCGGAATAAGCCCGTGCCGTCTCACGGCCCCAGCTGGTGAACACCTCATCCGCATGGTGATGGTGGTGATGCTCGCCGTGATGATGGCAGCCGCACTCCGGATCGTCGCACTCATGCTCGTGGTGATGTTCGTGGTCGTGATGGTGGTGGCAGCCGCACTCCTCATCGTGGTCGTGATGATGATGGCAGCCGCACTCCTCATCGTGGTCGTGATGGTGGTGGCAGCCGCACTCCTCGTCGTGATCGTGATGATGGTGACAGCCGCACTCCTCGTCGTGATCGTGATGATGGTGGCAGCCGCATTCCTCATCGTCGTCGTGATGATGGCAACCGCATTCCTCATCGTGGTCGTGATGATGGTGATGATGGTGCGTTTCCTCCATCATATGCTCCATTTCCTCATGAAGCGTGGATTTCTTTTCCATAGCGGCGAGAATCTGTCCGCCGTCCAGCTCGTTCCAATCGGTGGTAACGATTACGGCATCCGCGTTCTTTTCCCGAAGCATGGCCACGCACTCTGCCAGCTTCGCCTCACTCATACCGGCGGTATGGCTGAGGATGATCGTACCCGCATGCTCCACCTGATTATTGAAGAATTCACCGAAGTTCTTCATATACTTCTTGCACTTCTTGGCATCCACCACGGTGATGAAGCTGTTCAGCTCGATATCCTTGGAGTGGATATCCTCCACTGCACGGATCACGTCGCTCAGCTTACCCACGCCGGAGGGCTCGATCAGGATGCGCTCAGGGGCGTAGTCGTCAATTACCTTCTGCAAAGCACGGCCGAAATCGCCCACCAGGCTGCAGCAGATACAGCCGGAGTTCATCTCCGTGATCTGCACGCCGGCCTCGGAGAGGAAAGTGGAGTCCACGCCGATCTCACCGAACTCGTTTTCAATCAGCACCAGCTTTTCCGTGCCGTATGCCTCGGCGATCAGTTTCTTTATAAGTGTAGTTTTGCCGGCTCCGAGAAAGCCGGAGAAAATATCAACTTTCGTCATAGTATTTCATCCTCCGAAACAGAAAAATCGTTCCTTATTAGTATAGCACCCTTTGGAATTCTATGCAAGCGTTTTTCCAAAAAAGAAACCGCGCCGGCCGGCGCGGTTTCGGATATTTACTTATGCATTCTTACTCGAGCGCATCTTGATGAAAATCAGCACAGCGAAAAGCAACGCCACGGTGATGGGGAACACGATGAACCAGTTCCGGATCACACCGGCCAGAAGGAAGCCCACGAAGGAAACGGCGGCTACCGTAACGGCATACGGAATCTGGGTGGAAACGTGGTTCAGATGATCGCACCGGGCACCGGCCGAGGACATGATGGTGGTATCGGAAATGGGCGAGCAGTGGTCACCGCAAACCGCACCGGCCAGGCAGGCGGACATACCGATGATAAGCAGAGTGGGATCTCCCTCCACCACGTGCAAGGTGCTGGGATCGTCGGAGAAGATGTGGCTCACGATGGGAATCAGAATACCGAAGGTACCCCAGGAAGTACCGGTGGAGAATGCCAGGAAGCATGCCACCAGGAAGATCACGGGAGGCAGGAACATAGTCAAGCTCTCAGCGGCACCCTGCATCAGCATACCGATGTACTCCTTGGCCTGCAAAAGAGAGGTCATATTCTTCAAAGCGGTAGCAAAGGTAAGGATCAGGATCGCGGGAACCATGGCGTTGAATCCCTTGGGGATACAATTCATAGCATCCTTAAAGGTGATCACGCGGCGAGCGATCAGGTAGATCATGGTAACGACCAGTGCAATCAGACCGCCCCAAGGCAGACCGACGGTAGCATCCGTGTTACCGAACGCATCCACGAAGCTGGCGCCGCTCAGAATACCGCCCACGTACACGAGGGCAAATACGCAAACAACGATCAGAACGGCCACGGGCAGGATCAGATCGATTACCTTACCGCGCTCGTTCTTCTCCGGCTCCTCATCGGCACGGTTCGTGCTCTCACCGGTGGTGAAGAGATCGCCCTTTTCGATGGCGTTCTTCTCATGGATTGCCATGGGACCGAAGTCGATCTTCATCAGCGTGATGGCAATGATGAAGATCAAAGTGAGCAAAGAGTAGAAATTGTAGGGGATCGCACGGATAAACAATTCAATACCGCTGAACTCCGTGCCCTCGGCGTAGTCGGAAACGGCCGCCGCCCAGGAGGAGATCGGTGCGATCATACAGATCGGCGCCGCCGTCGCATCGATAATATAAGACAGCTTTGCACGGGAGATCTTATGAGAATCGGTAACGGGAAGCATAACGCTGCCCACGGTGAGGCAGTTGAAATAGTCGTCGATGAAAATCAGCACGCCCAAAGCGAAGGTGGCCAAAGCGGCACCTGCACGGCTCTTGATATGGGTCTGTGCCCATTTACCGAAGGCGGCCGCCGCACCGGTCTTATTGATCAGCGCCACGAGAATGCCCAGCAGCACGAGGAAAATAAAGATGCCGGCGCTGTCGGAAACGGCGGCAATCAAACCGTCGTTGATAACCGCATCCATCGTATCCAGCGGACGGAAGGAGGTTGCCAAAAGACCGCCGGCCAGAATGCCGATGAACAGAGAGGAATATACCTCCTTGGTAATCAGCGCCAAACCAATGGCGATAACCGGGGGAACGATGGCCCAAAACGTCCCCGCAAAGCCGGAGGCTTCAGCGGCTCCGTCGGCAGCAAACACCGGGACCACGGAAATCAGGACCATAACCGTGAGGATCGCAATCAGCGATAAACTACGTTTTTTCGTCATAACCATCTCCGAATAATTATAGATTTTTTCGAATAAAGTATGAATTATACTACCACACTCGCCCTGTTTTGTCAATATTTTTCCGTATATTTATAAAGAATCGCCCGGATTTTGTCGATCACACGAAAAATCCGGGCAAGTGTATTTTATTCACCGATATAGGCAAAGCGGAACACTGTCTCTCCCTTTACGCACACGGTTTCAAGGAACATCTCTTTGGGGCGCACCCAGATTCCCCTCTCCCCGTACTCTGCCCGGTAGACAACCATCTCCTCCAGCGTTTCGCTGTGGCGAGCCACCCCCAGAACGGTATATTCGTTGCCCTTGTAGTGACGGTAGCGACCGCCGATAACCAATTCGTTCATTTCCCTGCTCTCCTTGCGTGCGTATATTCCCATTATATATACCCTGCCCTCGCCCTGTCAAGGGACGGTGCGATATTTCCCCGACCGATTGACATTTTCCGCCGGTGCGGTATAATATAGTTAGTAATTTATCCAGTGAAAGGACACCTTTATGGAACAGAATATTCTTGATTACACACTGCACGCGCTGCGTGGCGTTCTCGCCATCGACTCCCCCACCGGCTTTACCGATCGGGCTGCCGCGTACGTATCCGATCTTCTCAAGGAGATGGGATACGAGCCCACCTTCACGGGAAAGGGAGGCGTGCTCTGCTGCCTTGGCGGCGAGGATGCGGACAATGGCGTTCTCCTCTCCGTACATATTGACACCTTGGGTGCTGTGGTTGCCCAGGTGAAAGGCAACGGCCGCCTGAAGCTGGCGCCCATGAGTCTTTGCGCCACCAACACGGAGGCGGAAAACGTGCTGGTCTACACCCGCACGGGCAAGACCGTCCCCGGCACGATCCAGCTGATCAATCCCTCCGTTCACGTAAATCCGGATTATAAGACCGCGCCCCGCAATTTCGACACGGTGGAATGCGTGCTGGACGAGGACGTCCGCTCCGCCGAGGACGTAAAGGCCCTAGGCATCGGCACGGGATGCTTCGTGTGCCCCGATCCCCGCACCACCATTACGGAATCGGGATACATCAAGAGTCGTTTTTTGGATGACAAATTGAGCGTGGCAATCGTTTTGGGCCTGGCCAAGCATATAAAAGAGGCAGGCATCACGCCCAAGCGTCAGGTATGGGTGCACTTTACCGTATACGAAGAAACGGGACACGGCGGCTCTGCCACCATGCCTGCCGGCGTAACGGAAATGCTGGGCATCGATATGGGCTGCGTAGGTGACGGCATCGGCTGCACGGAGCGGCAGGTATCCATCTGCGCCAAGGACGCCAGCGGCCCCTACAATTTCGAGATGACCACCCGTCTGATCGCATTGGCGGAGGAAAAAGGCATAGATCACGCGGTGGACGTATATCCTATGTACTCCTCCGACTGCTCCACCGCACTGCGTACCTTTGACGTAAAGGCCGCGCTGATCGGTCCAGGCGTATACGCTTCCCACGGATACGAGCGCTCCCACGTGGAGGGCGTGAAGAACACCTTCGCCCTGCTCTGCGCGTATCTGGGAATTGACGAGTAACAAGTCAAAACAGGGACTACCGCGGTAGTCCCTGTTTTTTTATTTATGTTTTTTATGCGAGAAAGGTTACTCTTTCTGCTTCAGCAGTTTGGCGTAGCCGCCGCCGTACTGCACACAGCGGGATACCCGACTCAGAGTAGCAGAGGAAATATCCGTCTGCTCAATAACCTGGTTATAGGTTTTGCCTTCCATCAGCAGCTTGGCTGCGTGCAGGCGTTCTGCCATATTGTCCACTTCCTTACGGGTGCAAAGATCGTCAAAGAGCGCCCGGCAATCCTCCATATTATCCAATGTCAGGATCAACTGAAACAACGCCTCGATCTTTTCCTCGTTCTGTTTCATCAAGTGAGCCTCCTCTCTTCATTCTCCGCGCCATACAAAAACGCACGGGTCTTGGGACTTTGAGGATGATTGAATATCTGCTCCGGCGGTCCCATCTCCTCAATGACACCGTCTGACATATATATTACCACATCTGCCACACTTTTTGCAAATTCCATTTCATGCGTGACCACAATCATAGTATTATTTCCGTTTTTCAGTCCCCGGATTACCCGCAGAACCTCCCCGGTCAATTCCGGATCCAAGGCGCTGGTGGGCTCGTCAAAGCACAAAACCTCCGGCTCCAGCGCCAGCGCGCGGGCGATGGCAACTCTCTGCTGCTGACCGCCGGAGAGCTGATAGGGATAATTATCCATCTTCTCACCCAAGCCCACACGCGCCAAAAGAGAGACTGCCTGATCCCGGATCTGGGCAGGAGTCCCTTTTTTCAACAGCGTGGGGGCCAGCGTCACGTTTTCCAGTGCCGTGTACTGGGGAAACAGATTGAAATTCTGAAACACCAAACCAAAGCGGAGGCGATTCTGGCGGATTGCCTCATCGCTGAGGGTGGCAGCATCGGCGCTGTCATACAGCAGCGTATCTCCCACAGTGATAGATCCGCTATCCGGCGTCTCCAGAAAATTCAGACACCGCAAAAGCGTGGTCTTGCCGCTGCCGGAGGAGCCGATGATCGCCAAGACCTGCCCCTTTTCCAGGGAGAAATTGATTCCCTTCAGTACCTGGGTTCCCCCAAAATTCTTTTGTATATCGATTACCTTTAACGCTTCCATCTCAACTCCTGAAATAACTGAGTTTCTTTTCGACTTTTCCCAAAATAACGGTCAGGATTCCTACAAAGATCAAATAGAACACGCCGGTGTAGAACAGCGGCCACACCATTGCCTTGGTGGCAGCCAATTCCTTTGCCTGCTTGATGATTTCACACACGATGATACAGTTCGCCAGGGCCGTGTCCTTGATGAGTGTGATGATCTCATTGGACATGGGAGGAACGATGCGCTGGATCACTTGCTTAAGGATGATGTTCCGAAATATCTGTCCCTTAGTCAGTCCCAGCACGTAACCTGCCTCGTACTGTCCGCGGGATATGCTCTCAATACCGCCTCGGTAGATCTCGGAAAAATAGCAGGCGTAGTTGATGGAGAAGGCAATGAGCACGGCGGTAATCCGTCCCGCATCGGAAATGCCGTAGTTGATAAAGAAATA
>JBGVJO010000318.1:0-2587 GCA_045129535.1 Eubacteriales bacterium | reverse complement strand
AAGTGCCGTGAGATGGAAGCCTCGGTCAGCCAAGGGAAGAAGAACAAGACGGGATATGTCAATCCCTTGTCGGGACTTGTGTATTGCGCCGATTGCGGTAATAAGATGTATATCGCTTGGAACAACACAAGGCACAAGAGAACCGATCCGAGAACCTATCACAGAGAGAACTTCAAATGCGGAGCTTACTCAAAATTTGGTGATAGGGTGTGTTCAAGCCACTATAACCCCTCAAATCCTGCACCGCATAGTCAAAGAAAAGCCACCCGAGCCTCCCCGCTCCACCGCCAAATTTACTCATGTGGTCACCGACTATGGTCTGACATGTGGTCAAACGCAAAAAACAGGCTTGTTCCAACCCCAATTCGAGAAGGAACAAGCCCATCTTATTTACCGCGAAAACGCAAGCTTTCACGAGCTTTTGCGGGAAAACAAAAGAAAAACGGGAATCGTACGATTCCCGTTTTCCTGGTCTGAGTGACTGGACTTGAACCAGCGGCCTCTACCACCCCAAGGTAGCGCGCTACCAACTGCGCCACACCCAGATGTCCTGACGACTCGTATATTATAGCACACTTGCCTTTGATAGTCAAGTGTTTTTTCATATTTTTTGTAATTTCATGCAATGCATAAATATTGTCCGAATTTATGCGCGATTATTGCACATTTCGATACATATCCACAGGCAGAGCGGGGAATGCTGATTTATGAAATCTCAACGGTTTCAATTCAGACAGAGGAGATCAAAACCATGGAAAACAAGACTGCAAACTACTGTATTGCCTGCACCGTTACCCAGTGCCGCAATCACGTGAAGACTGCGAACTACTGCGCGCTGGACAAGATCCAGGTGGGCACTCACGAATCCAATCCTACGGCAACACAGTGCACAGATTGCGAATCTTTTGTGGCAGACAAAACCTGCGGCTACTGCAATAGCTGATAAAAGGATAACCGGAGGGAAACCTCCGGTTATGTTTTGTCTATTATTCAGCCAGCGCACCGGCCACTGCATCAAACAGGGCGGTCTTTTCCGACTCGGAGAGGATTCCGTACACTACGTACCGGCCGAACACTCTGTATTCCGCATCCCGCAATTTCGGGTACTCTTCCACCAGGTACATACCGGTCCATTCCTCGTTTCTCTGTGCCAGGTAGTCCTTCACGGCCGCCTCCACGGCAGCGGTGTCATCACCGATTGCCTTGATGATGCCGATCTCGTCCAGGGACGAACCCGTATTCTGCATATAGATGGCGTAATCTTCCATAATGGAGGTGTCCAGCATCATGCGATAGCGGATGTAATCCGTGTCCACAGCGGCCATAGGTGCATCGGGGGATACAACCTCAGCTACGGCGGAATACACCTCCGGGGAGGTCTTATCGCTGCGGTAGGAAGGCGTGTTTTCCTTACAGGAGGGAAGTGCGAGAAGCACGGCGGTCAAAAGCACCGCAAAAATCCGTTTTTTCATAAGTACTGTATCGTCCTTTTATTCTTCTGTGTAACCGGGCAGCGCATGGGTGCGGATGTAGTCCAAAACGATGCCGCAGGAATTGGCGTTCAGGTGGATACCGTCGCCGTTCTGATAGGCCTCGGGAAGATATCCCTCCTCATCGGCCAGCACGCTGATGGTGTCCAGATAGTATATACCGCAGTCCTCAGCCACCTGCTGTACCCAGCCGTTTGCCGCGCGGATGCGTTCGTTATTGATGGATTTGGTTTTCTCCCAGTTGCGTGCAACGGGATAAATGGATTGGAGAATAATCTTTGTGTCGGGGGAAGCGTTTTTGATCTTGTTCACCAGCTTGGTGTAAACGGAGATGAAGTAATCTTCCTTGTCGTGCATATAGGAAACGCCGTTTACGCCCAGGGTGATGACCATAATCTCCGGCTGCTTGCGGCGTGCCGCTTCTTCAATGGAGATCTCCTCCTCCGTGTCGGGATAGAGGATCGTAGTGGTCAGTGCCAGATCCAGGGCCAGCGTACGGGATTTTGGAGTCCAAACCTGGGGGCTTTCCTTGCCGCCGCTCAATTTGCCGTAATACAGGAGAGAATAGGTGGTGGAGTCCCCGAGGAAGATGATCTTATCCTGGTATTCAATGCCCGCATCCGCCGTTTCGCCCAGTACGTAATCGCCGGTGGCAGGGATAATTGTCGGCTCCGTTTCGGCCGGTTCTGGTTGCTCCGTTGCGGGCGGCTCCGTGGCCGTATCCGCGTCCGTTACGTCCGGGGCTTCGGTTTCGTCCGGTTCGGTGGTGTCGGGTGCCGGATCCGTTATCGGTTCGGTGGTGTCGGAGGGAAGGGGATCGGTGACGGGGTGCGGGAGCGGATGCTCACGTGCCGGCTGGAACAGTTTTCCGCCGGATGCGATGATGCCTACCAAAATGATTATACACGCCAAGGCGGCCGCAACCAGGAAGAAGAGCTGCGGGTTGGCGGACGTTTTTTTATTTCTGTACATAAGACTGCCTGTTTCGTGTGATTATTTTTTTACGTTTTTGAACTGACTTTCATAGGCGGATTCCCGGTTGATCTTGCTCTGACGGTGATGCCGGATCAGGAACAGAACCAAAGCGCAAATACCGT
>JBGVJO010000317.1:0-1472 GCA_045129535.1 Eubacteriales bacterium | reverse complement strand
CAAACAGCTTCGGTGATACCCGCAAGGGAATCTGCTTTTTTGTTTCCTTGTCTGTCATCAGTACAGACTACCCGAGTTTACCACAGGCTGTGCGTCCTTGTTGCCGCACAGAACTACCAGCAGATTGGATACCATAGCTGCTTTGCGTTCCTCATCCAGATGCACGATCTCGTTCTCGTTCAGCTTGGCCAGTGCCATTTCCACCATACCTACGGCGCCGTCCACGATCATCTTCCGCGCGTCTACGATGGCAGATGCCTGCTGACGCTGGAGCATAACGGCCGCGATCTCCGGGGCGTAGGCCAGATAGGTGATGCGGGCTTCCACGATCTCCAATCCTGCCGTGTTTACGCGGGTTTGGATCTCTTCCTTGATGCGCTCTGCCACGATCTCGCTGGAGCCGCGCAACGAACCCTCATCCGGCTCACCGTCGCCGGTGGTGTCCACGTTCTGCGCCACGTCGTAGGGATATACACGCACGATGTTACGCAGCGCCGCATCGCACTGCAGAGACAGAAATTCCTTGTAGTTGTCCACGTTGAATACCGCCTTGGCGGTGTCGGCCACCCGCCAGATTACGGCGATGCCGATCTCCACCGGATTACCCAGGCAATCGTTGATCTTCTGCTTGTTGTTGTTCAAGGTCATAACCTTGAGGGAGATTTTCTTATCTGCCGGCGTTACGGTAACCGATCCCGTGGAGGACACGGTGACGGCCGGCTTGATTTCGGAATTCACGTCGCCGCTCTGGCGCAGCGAGGTTCTCGCCGCGGGATTGACCGCTACGGAGAAGGGATTGATGTAGTAGAAGCCCTCGCCCTTCAGGGTGCCCGTATATTTACCGAACAGGGTCAGAACCAGTGCCTCCTGGGGCTTCAGCACGCGCAGACCCAGGAAGGGGAACCAGCCGATGCAGATCCACACCAGTCCGATAACGAACAAAGGGATACCGTATCCGTAGCCCTCATCCATGAGGAGACCGCCGTAGATCATAGCGGCAAAGGCGATCACGTAGGCGATGATGGAGCAGACCAGCACGTTCATACCCCGTTTGGCTTTCAAAATTTTTTCTTCCATAATACCACTCCTTTGGCATATTTGATATTATTATGATATCACAAAGAGTCGAGCGATGCAAGGGGTGTCGGTAAAATTTTGCATTATATTTACCGGGAGCATTTCAATGGCGGATTGGGCCTGTGTCGAATATACTGACAGTGCGGGGAGTGAGGATTTTTTCCCTTTCGTGACTAAAGACGGCGCCCTCGGAAAATACTATCCGTACAAGGGCGGCACTCGCCGCGGGAAGTATACCAAAACGGAGTGTGATAGCGTGAGTATCAAGCGCGGAGACATTTATTACGCAGACCTCAGTCCTGTCATCGGCAGTGAGCAGGGCGGCCTCCGGCCGGTTCTGATCGTGCAGAACGACGTGGGCAACCGATACAGTCCCACGGTGATCGCGGCGGCAA
>JBGVJO010000316.1:0-1083 GCA_045129535.1 Eubacteriales bacterium | reverse complement strand
ACGTGGCCATCTACGTGGAACGGGGTGCCGCCGACATCGGCGTAGCCGGTAAGGATATTCTTCTGGAATACGAGCCGGACGTGTACGAGCTTCTGGATCTGAAAACCGGCATCTGCCGCATGGCCGTGGCCGCGCGGGAGGATTTCCGCGACGATCCCACAAGACCTTTGAAGGTGGCCACCAAATTCAAAAACATCGCCCGCAATTACTACACCTCGGTAGGCCGGGACATCGACATCATCCACCTGAACGGATCCATCGAGATCGCCCCGATCCTGGGACTGTCCGACGTGATCGTGGACATCGTGGAAACGGGCACCACCCTGAAGGAAAACCATCTGGTAGTGACGGAGGAGATCGTGCCTATCAGCGCCCGACTCATCGCCGGCAAGGCCAGCTTCAAGTTCAAAAACCAGCCGATCGAGGCGATCGTTAACAGTATATCCCGTCAAATGGAGGCAATACAGTGATACGCATACTGAATTACAGCGAATTGAAAGCGGAAGAAATCTTTGCCCGCACCTCCCCCACCGAATCCGTTTCGGATACGGTGGCGGAAATTATCGCCCGCGTGCGAGAGGCCGGCGATGCGGCTCTCTACGAATACGGCGAGAAGTTTGACGGTGTGCGTCTTACCTCCCTGGCGGTCACTCCCGAGGAGATGGAGGAAGCCCTCACGCTGGTAGAGGATAAATTTCTCACGATTCTGAAAAAAGCGGCCGTCAACATCCGCCGCTTCCATGAAAAGCAGGTGCGGAACAGCTTCATCCTCAACGAGGAAAACGGCGTGGTCATCGGACAGAAGATCATTCCCGTGGATCGGGCAGGACTGTACGTGCCCGGCGGCACCGCCGCCTATCCCTCTACGGTGCTGATGGACGCCATCCCCGCCAAGATCGCGGGATGCCGCGAGGTTGTGATGGTCACTCCCCCCGGCAAGGACGGTCGGGTAAATCCCGTCATCCTGGCTGCCGCTCACGTGGCAGGCATTGACCGCATCTTCAAGGTGGGCGGAGCCCAGGCAGTGGCGGCTCTGGCCTACGGCACACAGAGCATCCCCAAGGTGGACAAGATCGTCGGCCC
>JBGVJO010000315.1:0-4232 GCA_045129535.1 Eubacteriales bacterium | reverse complement strand
CGAACAAAAATGAAAAAAGGCTTGCTATCCATGATTTCTTATGGTATAATAAGCAATGCTGATTGAATAATGATCCTTAAGACGGAGGTAATGATAAATGGCTAAGTGCAGCATTTGCGGAAAAGGCGTTGTTTTCGGCGCTCAGGTTTCCCATTCTCATCGCTCTACCAACAGAATGTGGAAGCCCAACATCAGAAAAGTCAAGGTAAATGACAACGGCACGCACAAGACGGTTGCTGTATGCACCCGCTGCCTGCGTTCCGGTAAGGTTAACCGCGCTTAATCTGATTTTAGCCTGTGTTTTCACAGCGGCAGAGATAATCCCACCCATCGGTGGGATTTTTTGCTTTATAACGGAAAGGGGGAGAGGCATCTTGAAAAACTACGTTGCCGTTATCGGGCAGGGCGGTGCAGCCTATCGGAATGCGTTGGCCGCTTTGTGCGCAGACGTTCTTTTGCTGCCCCCTGCTGAGGGGATGGATCCCCGCGTGGCTTCCCATCCCGATATGCTGATGACGGTGTGGGGACAGGACGTGGTGATGCCCGCATCCTATGCGGCCCGGGCCGACGTGCGGCCGATTCTGGACACGCTTTGCCGCCGGTGCGGCGTTCGGGTGATTACCACCGAAATATCCCCCGGGAGTGTGTATCCTCACGACGTGGTGTGCAACAGCCTTCTGTTCGGGGGGGATTTGTACGGGAAGTTGACTGCCCTTGCCCCGGAGATACGGCAGCTGGCCGTCCGCGACGGACGGAAAGCCGTGAACGTGGCCCAGGGATATGCGGGCTGTTCCGCTCTCGCGTGCGGAGATGTTTTGCTTACCGCCGATCCGTCTATAAGAGATGCGGTGTGTGCCTGCGGCGGGGACGTGCTGTTTCTCTCCCCGGGCGGTATCCGTTTACCCGGGTACGATACGGGATTCATCGGCGGTGCCGGTGGATACGCCGACGGACACGCCGTTTTCTTTGGGGACGTGCGCCGCCATCCCGACGGGGATCGGATCACGCAGGCGCTTTCGGCGCGGGGCATCGTTTGTCACTGCCTCGGCGAGAGGGAGTTAACGGACTTCGGCGGAATAAAATTCTTTTTTTGCCGGGCTGACTTGCGCTTAAGTGAAAAATGTGGTACAAGGCGGATAGATTCGCAGAGAGAGGTCATTTTATGAAGCATGAAGTAATCTACCTTCGCCCGGGTGAGAGCGACGGTACTTTGACTACGTATATCTCCGAGGGAGAGACGGTGGATAAAATGCCGCCCCGTCCCGCGATCGTGATCTGTCCCGGCGGTGGATACCGCTTCACCTCAGACAGAGAGGCTGAGCCCGTTGCTATGAGATTTCTTGCGGCAGGCTTCCAGGCGTTTATTCTCCGTTATTCCGTTAAGGAGAAGGCACTCTTCCCCCGTCCTTTGGTGGAAGCATCCCGCGCCATCGTTCACGTTCGCGAAAATGCCGAGGCGTATCACGTGGATCCGAGTCGCGTATTCATCATCGGATTTTCCGCCGGCGGTCATCTGGCGGGATCCCTTGGTACGATGTGGCACGAGGAGTTTGCGAAAGCATCCCCCGATATGGCACCGGGTGCCAACCGCCCTACGGGTATGATCCTTTCCTATCCCGTGATCAGCGCCGGAGAGTTTGCTCACAAGGGCTCCTTTGCGGAGATATTGGGTGAGAATGTGGATAACGAGGAAGCACGTCGTGCCTATTCACTGGAATTGCACGTGGACGAGAATACGGTTCCCACCTACATCTGGCATACATGCACCGACGGCACTGTTCCCGTGGAGAATACACTGTTGTTTATGTCCGCCCTGGCGAAAAACAAGGTTCGTTTTGAGGCGCATATTTTCCCCGAGGGACGGCACGGATCGTCTTTGGCAAATGATCAGACGTGTTCCGGTATTCCGGAGTTGATCATTCCTGAGGCAATGCAGTGGATCGATGAGGCCATTGACTGGACAAAGAGAGTCTGATGAAAAAGCCGGGCAGAGGATATCTGCCCGGTTTTCTTATTCCAGGGTGGGATTGGATCGCCGACGGCGTGCGCCCAGAAGCCGCAGAGCCGCCCAAATGATGGCCGCCACGGCAAACGTGAACAGAAAGGCGGCGGTCTGTACGCGGGGTGGATAGCCCATCCCGTACAGAAAGAGTGCGACGGTAACGGCGGGTAAGGTGCGCGCCGGTGCTCCAAAGGAGCGGAAGTACAAAAGAAGCAGTGCCGCTACGGCACACATAGCCCACAGCAGGGGCATCAGATCCAGCATAACGATGCGCATACGTGCCTCCCAAAGGATGTATGCAGTCCGCCGTATCAGTATCCGATGGAGTCGATTTTCAATTCGCCGCCCTCGCTGACCAAGGTGAAGATCAGCACACGGGAAGCGTCGCTGGCCACGTCCCGACGGAAGGTACCGTCGTTATCGAAAATGGCGTAGGACACGTAATACACGTAACTGTCCCCCTCCGCATCGTATTCCGCCTCCTGCAGAACGATATCGTAGATCTTCTGCGGGGAGAAGAATTCAAAGGGAAGAGTTCTCTTATAGTATGTGTCCGTGAATAGGGAATTATACGTCCGGGCGTCTCCGGCCGTAACGATTTCAAAATATCGGGCGAAAAAGGCAATGGCCTCCCCCGCCAGTCTGGCGTCTTCTGCGGTTTCTATCGGTAAGGTTTCGGCACCGCGACGGATGTGGATCCGCCGATCCAGCTCCATATAAGCCGCATCGGTATGCACGTCCTCATCGGGATGAGGATGCTTGAACTGATCCGCACGGAGATGCCCCGTATAGGTGGGGATCGGGCCGTCCTTGACGATGGCGTGGAGATCGCCGGAAGACAGGGATACCGCCATGCTGACAATGCCGATCAGCAAGGCAATGCCGACTCCCCAAAGGATGCAGCGCTGTTTTTTGTTCATAGAACGTATATTGTTGGCCATAGATAAAACCTTTCTGTCCGGATTTCCGCCCGAAAAACGGCCGCCTTCGTATATAGAAGGGATCAACTGCATAGAGTATAGCGGAGTGAATCCATACTGTTATTATACAGCCCGACGCGCCGTATTGCAAGGGGAAGTGGCGGTTTTTTGCCCCTTGTGTCGGGGAATGTAAAAAAGTCCTTGACAAATCAACATCTGCACTTTATAATGGTACTGTATTTGGCAGAATGCGGTCTGCATAGAAATTTATATTACTATAATGATAGAAAAGGGAACATCCCGTTCCCCGGAGGAAACGAAATGTTTGAGAAAATCAAGAATCTTCTGGTAGAAGAGTTGTCCGTTAAGGAAGAGGACGTTACTATGTCTGCAGAGCTGGTAAACGATCTGGGTATCAATTCTCTGGAGCTGGCGGATCTGGTCCTTCTGTGCGAGGAGAAGTTCGACATCGAGATCGGTGACGACGATATCCATAAGTTCGTAACCGTAGGCGACGTGGTAGACTACCTCAGCGCCAAGGCAGAAGACTGATTCATGACGCAAAACAGAATCTGTGTGCGGGGCGTTTTCTTTGATAACGTCACGCTGAACGAGGCGGCGCAACTGCTCCGCGCAGCAGCGCGGGAAAACAGAAGCGGCGTCTCTGTTTTTACCCCCAATTCCGAGATCGTGCAGCTGTGCATCGAAGATGCATCTCTGCGGGATACGATCAACGAGGGGGGCCTCATCGTTCCCGACGGCATCGGCGTGGTCAAGGCGGCACGGATACTCGGCACTCCCCTAAAGGAGAAGGTGGCCGGGGTGGAACTGGGACGCCTTGTGATGGCCTTTGCGGCAGAAGAGGGATATCCCGTGGCGCTGGTGGGCGGTAAGCCCGGCGTTGCGGAGGAGGCAGCTGCCGCTATGCAGGCGGCTTATCCCGGCCTCTCTGTCTGCCTGACGGCGGATGGCTATTTCAAAAAAGAGGGCGAGGAGAACGAAGCCGTCCTTTCCCGCATTCGCGAAAGCGGTGCGCGGATCGTATTCGTTTGCTTCGGCGCTCCGGCCCAGGAGAAATGGATCGCCGCCAATCGGGACAAACTGCCCGGTGTCAATCTGCTGCTCGGTCTGGGAGGATCTCTCGACGTGTATTCCGGCCGTGTGAAGCGGGCCCCCGCTATCTTCGTCCGCTTGGGACTGGAGTGGCTGTACCGCCTGCTGAAGGAGCCGAAGCGGATCGGCCGTATGATGAATCTGCCCAAATTCTATTTCGGTACGTGGCAGTACAAGCTGTTTCATAAATAAAAGGA
>JBGVJO010000314.1:0-1500 GCA_045129535.1 Eubacteriales bacterium | reverse complement strand
TCCGCCGTTTCCTGGATGCCCAGGGCTTTATGGAAGTAGAGACTCCCATGCTGGTGTCCAATGCGGGCGGTGCCGCCGCAAGACCGTTCACCACCCACTTCAACGCGCTGGATGAGGATTTCAAACTCCGCATTTCTTTGGAACTCTATCTGAAGAGATTGATCGTAGGCGGTCTGGAGAGAGTGTACGAGATCGGCCGCGTGTTCCGTAACGAGGGCCTGGATACCCGCCACAATCCCGAATTCACCCTGATGGAGTTGTATCAGGCCTATACCGATTACCACGGTATGATGGATCTGACCGAGAATATGTTCCGCTACGTGGCACAGGAGGTGCTGGGCACCACCACCATTACTTATAACGGCGTGGAGATGGATCTGGGCAAGCCCTTTGCCCGCATTACCATGGTGGACGCGGTTAAGCAGTACTCCGGCGTAGACTTCCGTGAAATCAAGACTCTGGAGGAAGCCCGTGCCGCCGCCGACGCGCATCACGTGGAATACGAGGATCGCCATAAGAAGGGCGATATCCTGAATCTGTTCTTCGAAACCTTTGTTGAGCATCATCTGATCCAGCCCACCTTCGTTATGGATCATCCCATCGAGATCTCTCCTCTGACCAAGAAGAAGCCCGACGATCCCGAGTACGTGGAGCGCTTCGAGTTCTTCATGAACGGTTGGGAGATGGCCAACGCTTATTCCGAGCTGAACGATCCCATCGATCAGCGTGAGCGCTTTGCCGCACAGGAAGAGCAGTTCGCCGCCGGTGACGAAGAAGCCAACCACACCGACGAGGACTTCCTCAACGCCCTGGAGATCGGTATGCCCCCCACAGGCGGTATCGGCTACGGTATCGACCGTATGTGCATGCTGCTGACAGACTCCGCCGCTATCCGCGACGTGCTTCTGTTCCCCACAATGAAGCCCCTCGATAACTAAAAATCGTTGAAAACACTGGGTTTTCAAGGGTTTTACCAATGAATTTACCATCGGAGAAAAGGCAAAGTTGACCATTTTACCACTGTTTTACCAATAACGGAAACGGATTGATTTACTTGGTTTTGCTAAATTTCTTCATAAACAAAAATTTCTAAAAATTTCTGCATAAGAAAAATGGTAGGTACTGCAATCGCAGTACCTACTGTTTATCTTTGGGGACTGATTTGAGATAAAGTTTCAATAATAGGATTAGATGGAAGCACGGAGCATGCTTGCGCTAATTGAAGTTCATACTCGTCTAAAACAGTACAAATTTTTTCTATATCACCGGAACGAAGCTCGGCACTTACATTTTGACTTGTAGTCATTATCTGTTTTGCGGTTTCTTTTATCTGCCGATTCTTTTCTTGTAATCGTTGTACCTCTCGTTCTATTGATGCGGTTTCTATTGCCATAAAGAATGCAAAAACCAGTTTTAGCAGTTTGATCACAAACAGGTCATTGCTATATGCGATATCGTTCAATATGTTGTTCAGCTGCTTTCTACTGTCTTTTGCTCCAC
>JBGVJO010000313.1:0-4696 GCA_045129535.1 Eubacteriales bacterium | reverse complement strand
GTTTTCGACGAGGGGTTGGCTATCACCTTCACGCCCCTCGATGAATTCAAGCGGTACTCGTCCGCCCCGGCGGAAACCGTATCGCCGGCACAGATTTACGTAGGGCAATTGAACTCCGATACGGATTTCTACCGCATTCAGGGTGACCACCGAACCCAGTTCGGCTTGTGCGACTTTATCGTGACACGTCTGAACGCTATGGCGGGAAACTACGAGCCCCGCACCGCCGAGGAAATTCGTGCCTATGCGGAAACCTATCTGGGTGTGGACGGAGATACACTGAACATCGAAGGATCTTTGGATAAACAGGGCGACGGATACATTCGTATCGGACGGGGATCCACCTCCTATGTGTATACCGTCGTATCCGAGGAGATCCACGACGGCATTACGGTGGTAACCGTTCAGTTCTGGGCGGACTACTCCCACATCGTTCCCTCCCGACTGGTGGAATTCCATCTGGAGTGGATGGGCAGTGAATACCGTCCCGTGAAGACGGTGATCCTCGAGGACAGCGAATTCAAGACGGCTGTCTATTCCACCTAATAAAAAAGGACTGCTGACGCAGTCCTTTTTCTTTTTATACTTTCGGTTGGTAGCGGATCTCGTTGACGGAATAGACCGTAACGAAAGCTTTGGGATCCACCCGCTTGACGAAGTCCATCAGCCGGCGGTATTCCTGCTTATCCACGATGGTGATGACCTCCCGACGCACCGTGTTATCGTAGGCGCCGATGATCTCGTTGATGGTGGCGCCGCTGTGCAGCTCGTGAAGGAGGAAATGGACGATCTCGTCCATTTTGGGAGAGATCACGCAAACGCGGCGTTTGAGGTTCAAGCCGAAGATGAACCGATCCACGATCATCCCGCCAAAGTAGGTCCCCAGCACGCTGAGCACTACGGTTTTGGTATCGTAGCAGAAGGCGGCGGACAGAGCCACCACGATTCCGGCCACGGAACCTGCTTTGCCCACGTCCATTTTCAGGTACTTGTTCATAATCTTAGCCACGATGTCCAACCCGCCGGAGGAAGCGTTGTGAGAAAACAGGATGGCCATAGCCAATCCCACCACCAGGATGTAGCAAAGGGTATCGAGAAACGGCTCCTCCGTCAGAGACTGAAAATGGGGGAACAGTTTTTCAAACACGCCGAGGGCGATCGGAATGAAGATGGCTGTATACACCGTTTTGGCACCGAACTCGGGGCCGATCAAAATAAATCCCAGCAGAAGCAAAAACACGTTCAAAATCAGGGATAAAACGGACACAGGCAGGGGAATAAAATTACTGAGCACCATAGCCAGTGCCGAACCGCTTCCCACCGCCACGTGGCTGGGGAGCATAAAGAAATAGATCGCGGCGGCCGCCAAGACAGCGCCAAACGTAATGGTGGCATATTCTTTGATAAACCGCAGGATGCGGACAAATCGGCTTCCTTTGGCCAGGGCAGTACTCATAGCGATTACGTCTTCCCTTCTCTGCTGTCGAATATATCACAAATATACCACAGAATCACAAAAATGTCCATAGAAAACAGTGAATTTCTACCCCTGCGGAGCCCGTTTTCGATTGACACCGCACACAGGCAATGCTATAATTAATTCAGTATGATAACGCGGCTTCTTGTGGCCGCCATGATAAGGAGAACGGTTATGAACAGTTGCAGAAAAAACTTTGGATTCACTCATAAAAGCGGCATTTTGATGCCGGTGAGCAGCCTGCCCTCCCCTTACGGTATCGGCACCTTTGGTCGGGGCGCCTTTGATTTTATTGATTTCCTGGACGCGTGCGGTCAGAAATGCTGGCAGGTTCTGCCCCTGAATCCCACCTCCTACGGGGACAGCCCCTATCAGTCCCCTGCCTCTATCGCGGGCAATCCTTACTTTATCGATCCCGATCTGCTGTGCCGGGACGGGCTCCTCACCGAAGAAGAGACGGATGGAGTGAAGAACGACAGCGTCCGTGTGGATTACGGCTGGCTGTTCAACACCCGCTACGATCTTCTGCGGAAGGCGTATGCCCGCTTCACACCTGACCGCTCTTTTGCGGCGTTCTGCCGCAAAAATGCCGCATGGCTCGATGATTATGCGTTGTTTATGGCTTTGAAGGTCCACTACGGCTATCGCCCCTGGACCACCTGGGAGCCTTGCCACAAAAACGTCCACGAAGCACGCGCGCAAATGGACGCCTTTGCCGGTGAGTGCGGCTTCTGGAAATGGATCCAGTACACCTTTATGAAGCAGTGGCGTGCCGTGTGCGATTACGCCCACGAAAAAGGTATTCTGATCATCGGCGATATGCCCATCTACGTGGCTCACGACAGCATGGACGTATGGCGTGCGCCGGAGCAGTTCCTGCTGGATGAAAATTACAATCCCACCGTGGTGGCGGGATGTCCCCCCGACGGATTCTCCCCCGACGGTCAGCTGTGGGGCAATCCCATCTACAACTGGGAAAAGATGAGGGAAGACGGCTTTGGCTGGTGGCTGGATCGGGTGGAGAAGAATTTCGCCATCTACGATCTGGTACGTATCGACCACTTCCGCGGTTTTGCCGGCTATTACTCCATCCCCTACGGAGAGAGCACGGCCCGCAACGGAAGATGGGAAAGCGCGCCCGGTCTGGAATTGTTCCGCCGTGTGCGTGAGAAATTCCCCCGGGGACGGATCATCGCCGAGGATTTGGGCTTCATCACCGAGGACGTGCGGGAATTGCTCACCGACACGGATTTCCCCGGCATGAAGATCCTGCAGTTCGCTTTCTATGATGAGGACAGCGAATATCTGCCCCGCGTCTATACGACGGACAACTGCATTGTATACACCGGCTCTCACGACTCCGACTGCACCCTGAGTTGGCTGAGGAATCTGCAGGGCGATGCGTTGGCCCGCTTTGAGCGGGAATGCCCCCGGAAGCAGGGACAGGATGCTCTGTGGGCTGTTATTGAGCTGGCTATGCGCTCCCGTGCCAATCTGGCCGTCGTGCCGATCCAGGATTATCTGGGCCTGACAAACGAGGAGGGCCGTATGAACGTGCCCGCCGTTGCCGAGGGAAACTGGTCCTGGCGGATCAATCCCCTTTACGCTGCGGAAGAGCGAATCGACAGGATCCGCGATATGGCCAAGACCACTAAGCGCCACAAATAATTCTTTCTTCGGCGGGGGATACTATGAGACAAAAAGGAACGGGGATTCTTTCCCTTATACTGCTTTTCCTTACGCTTGTATCCGTTTTACTCACGGCCTGTGCACCCCAAGTCCCTGCCCCGCCGGATACGGAGGGGGAGGACACGCTGAACGATCTCCCCGAGAGTGAATATACTGTCCCAAAGGAGCCCGGCCACAATCAAATCACCTTCTACTGGGCCTACTCCGGCGAGATAAAAAACGCGGACGTATGGGTCTGGTGGGACGGTAAGGATGGACAGGGATACCTGTTGCACGAATGCGACTACGGCGCCAAAGCCGTCATCAACGTGCCCGCCGGCATCAAACGGGTGGGCTTCATCGTTCGCCGGGATTGCTCCGATCCCGGTGGCACCTCCTGGGGCTCCGCCACGAAGGACTACGCCGAGGATCGCTTTGCGGTGATCGACGGCACGGAAACCTACGTATATCTGAAAAGCGGCGATGCCACCCAATACACCAGCACAGACGGAGGAAAAACTCTTTCTATGATACAGAAGATCAATCTGGCCGGCATGACGGATTTTCACACCATCCGCTACGTTGCCTCCGCCAGAATCACCTTATCGGATACAAAGCAAATCAAGGTTTACGAGAACGGCACTCCCTTGACGGTTACCGGCATTTCCGATCCCGGTCGGGAGAGTGTATCCGGATACGTCACCGTGGCAGAGGAATTGGATCTCACCAAATCCTATGAAATCGAGATCGAGGGATGCGGCAAGGCGGCCGTGATCCCCACCAAGATCTTTGACTGCCCGGAATTTCTTGAAAAATACACCTATGACGGGGACGATCTGGGCGCTATCCTGCACGAGGCTGGCACTACCTTCAAGGTATGGGCGCCTACCGCTTCCCGGGTAGTACTGGATTTGTACCGTGCCGGCAACGGCGAGGATGCCTACGCGCACGTGGATATGGTGCGGGAGGATCACGGCGTGTGGTCCTATACGGCAGACTGCGGCCACGGCACTTATTACACCTACACGGTAACGACGGCGGTGGGTACGCAGACTGCCACGGATCCCTACGGCCGTGCCGCCGGATTAAACGGGGATCGGAGCATGGTAGTGGACCTGTCCCGCACCAATCCCAGCGGTTGGATGGGGGACACCGTCTTCAAGACCGGCATCGCCTCCTACAGCGATGCGGTGATCTGGGAAGTTCATGTACGGGATTTCAGCAACAAGATCGCCGATTCCAAGTATAAGGGCAAGTATCTGGCATTCACGGAACGGGGGCTGGTGAATGAGGCCGGCACTCCCGTGGGCATCGATTATCTGATGCATCTGGGCATCACCCACGTGCATCTGCTTCCCGTATACGATTACGCCACGGTGGACGAGGCCAATCCCGATTCCGCCTTCAACTGGGGATACGATCCCAAAAACTACAACGTGCCCGAGGGCAGCTACAGCACCGATCCATACAACGGTGAAGTGCGTATCCGCGAGTTCAAGGAGATGGTACGTGCCCTTCACGAGGCGGGGATCGGCGTCATCATGGACGTGG
>JBGVJO010000312.1:0-3733 GCA_045129535.1 Eubacteriales bacterium | reverse complement strand
AACTGGCAGATCCAGTGCACCGCCGAGTACGGCATCGAGATCGTGGACGGCAAGCTGACCGACAATTACGTATCCCCCGTGGTTATGTCCGGCAGCGTACCGGAACTGCTGAAATCGATTTCTATGGTATCCGATGACTTTAAGGTGATCGGATCCGGCTCCTGCGGCAAGGGATATAAGGAATGGGTGCGGGTGGCCGACGGCGGCCCTGCCCTGAAAGTGAGGGTGAAGCTGGCATGATGGAACGTATTATTGCATTACTGAAGGAAAATCCGCTGGTGGCCGATTATCGGCTGAACACGGTGAAAACCGAATCCTACGAGATGTTTTTCGTGCATCGGGATCTGGAAACGGTGCGGAGCACCGACACCGCCACCTATAAGGTAACGGTGTTCGTCGAGAAGGACGGCAAGCTGGGCGACGCCACCTTCTCCGTCTACGCATCCTACACCGACGAGGACATTCGCCGCGAGATCGCCTCTGCTTGCAAAAAGGCAAGCCTGGCGGGCAACGAGCCCTATGCTCTTCCCGCAAACGAGACGCTCTCTCTGGAATCGGACTCCAATTTCAAGGAATTCGGCACCGCCGAGCTGGCGGCTGCCATCGCAGATGCGGTCTTTGCCGCGGACTGCGAGGAGGGCGGTTCCATCAACGCTCTGGAGGTCTTTTTGTACCGCGATACCGTGTCCGTCCGAAACAGCCGCGGCATCGACAAGACCGAGATTCGTTACCACGCCATGGTGGAGGCTATCCCCACCTGGAACGGCGGTGAGGAATCGGTAGAGCTGTACGAGTGCTACAATTTCACCGAATTTGACGCGCAGACCGTCACGGAGGAGATCGCCACCCGTATGCGCGAGGTGCGCGACCGACTGGCGGCCAAGGTGCCGGAAGAAAAGCTGAGTTGCCCCGTGGTGCTGGGTGCGCCTGAGCTTTCCCGGCTGCTTTTCTCCCTGGCACACGAATTGAATTACGCCGGCATCTACAACCACACCGCGGCCTTCAAGGAAGGGGACGACATCCAGGCAGGCGCCGTTGGCGACCGTCTGAGTGTATCGGTATGCGGCGCCGTCAAGGGAAGCGTGCGCTCGGCAGCCTTTGATATAGACGGCACCTCTCTGGTGGACGCCGAGGTGATCCGTGACGGAGTGGCCGTGGGCTCCTTTGGCTCCGCACGGTACGCCTCCTATCTTGGCAAGAAGCCTACGGGCAATCTGGGATGCCTGCGCGTGGAAACGGGCAGTGCCTCCGACGCGGATCGGGCTCGTTCTCCCTATTTCCGCTGCGCCTCTATGTCGGGATTGCAGCTGGACATCTACAACGACTACATCGGCGGCGAGGTGCGCCTGGCGTACTACTTTGACGGCGAAAAGGAGATCCCCGTAACGGGCATCTCCATCAGCGGCAAGCTGTCCGAGGCATTGGCCCATATGCACCTGTCCGACACGGCCACCGTGCACGAGGGTTACTGCGGTCCCCGCTGGGCTTCCTTTGACACCATCGAGATCGTTTGATTCCAAATCCAAAACAAAAAGCAGGCTTTGGAGCGGTGCTCATAAGGATGTTGATCTGTAGGGGCGTTCAATGGATGCCCCTACAGAGACAGTCCGTAATTTCAAAGATCATTGGCTATCTCAAAATGAACGCATCGAAAGAGATACACCGGCAATATGGAAACGTTACGGTATGGCAACGAGGATTTTGTGATTATATCATTCGCGACCGTGAAGATTATAAAAAGATTGCCGAATATATTTATGAAAATCCTCACCGATGGTACTGTAACGAATGATGCAGATGCGAAACCCGAAAGACAAATAAGAATTTAATAAAAGGAAAGCAATATGTTCGATGCCATCACAGAAAAGGACGTTCTCACAGTATACGAGCAATTAAAAAACAGGTATGATTTGGTTTTGACGACCACCGGCACTTTAGAAGGGTATTCAATGGATTGCCCCATCGTTGTGGGTGAAGCGAACGGGCTGATTGTGGAACTGTACGCATATGAGGGCGATTTTATACTGGACATAAAGGATGCAGAGAGAACGAAAGGTACTCACGGCCATCCCTTGGACGTGGATGATGCCATAGACTGGATTGTCGAATTTATGGAAGGAAAATCCGATTATATTCTGCACCCGTTCAGACAAGCGTAATCGACCCACAGAGCAGAATACACAGTTGTATTCAAAATTCAGTAAAAAACTACCCCGACAGACTATAAAAATCTGTCGGGGTGAATCTTTGTTTACTGCATATAAAAAAGCCTTCTCCTGCGGGAGAAGGGGGACCGCGCCGATTTCCACGGAGTGGAATATCGCGTGGTGGATGAGGAGTTGCCTTGAGTTTAGAACACCTCATACGTCAGCCTTCGGCTGCCACCTTCCCCCACTGGGGAAGGCTATTCAATTTTACCGCTAATTTTGCAGATTCTTACGCCTGCTTTTTTTCTTCTGTTTCTGTATTCGTTTTATCCGGTTTTGCTTCATCGTAATACATATGCAAGAACCAGGCCTTGGAGAAAACGGAGCGGAAAGCATCGTCCTTTTTCTCCTCTTTCCCCCCCTCCGGCTCTTCCAGCACCTTATAGATCTTTATACAGGTGTTGAAATAGACGGACATCAGCCGCACCATCACCGCAAGACCAACGACCACACCGACGGCGATACCAAGGAGTCCCCAGCGGAGGCACAGCAGTGCCGCGCCCAGTCCGCTGATGAAGGATGCCATCAGGACGATAATCATATAATGGAAGGTTTCGGAGCTGTTCAGATTCTTTTTCACGAATTTGCCGCGCATAAGACGTCCGGTCGTTTTATGAAGGAAGTCTTTGCCCTTCTTGTGCAGGCTGTAGTAGAACGTGCGCTGGATCAGTTCCTTATCCAGTTTTTCCGGCTTAAAGCTTTGCAGGACGGTCAGGGTCTGACAACAGATCCAATACACCTCTTTGTATTCTCTGTACCGCACGACGATGAGGGAAAACAGAATGCCCACCACGCCCAAAAGCACAAAAAGGAGGCCCTTCCACCCCGTGGTGGGAACAGAATCTCCCAAGGCAATGGGGAGCAGAAAGGAGCACAGCGCCAGATAGATCGTGATGATCTGGTCCCGCTTGCTCTGCTGGAGGGACAACTCCGAATGGGCGTGCTCGTAGATGTCCTCCAGATTGTAATTCCGCTGGTCCTTGACCATATCCCAGCCGATTTCCTCCCGCCACTTCAGCAGGTTCTCTTCCTTCTGCGGGGAGGGTTTCTTTTCCTTTTTACTCTCGCTCATATTCTTACTCCTTATACGGTATGCACGTCATATGCTTTTCCACGAGGGAGCGCATTTTGTCGTAATTATCCCGGCGGTTTGCACCGATCAGCGCGGTGGCCTTGGTGAAATCCAGCACTTCCCCGCCGAATCCCGTCAATTCGCCGCCCGCCTCGGAAAGGATCAGATAGCCTGCGGCGTAATCCCAGGGGAACACCCGCATCTCAAAGTACAAATCACACCGTCCCGCCGCCAGATAGCACAACTCCAGGGCACATCCGCCGAAGCGGCGCACGTCGTTGCACTCCATATAGGCGTCGTAGATGATGTCACTGCAGGTTTTCGCCAGGGATTTGTTATACACGCTCATGGCCGTGCACAATATTCCCGCGGAAAAATCCCGGGCCGACACGGCGATGGGCTTGCCGTTGCACTTGGCACCCGCCCCCCGACGGGCACAAAAGACCTCGCCGGT
>JBGVJO010000311.1:0-8104 GCA_045129535.1 Eubacteriales bacterium | reverse complement strand
GCCGTGTGCATTATTGTGTTTTTGCTGGGACTCAACCTGGTGAAAAAATCATTACGTGTCACGTAAGACGAAGCGAACACCGATGGGGGAATCGTATGATTCCTCATCGGTGTTTTTTGTTATTCACTTTCCGGAAAGGATTGAAAAAAGACGAAAAATGCGGTATGATAGATATAGTGAACGCACATGTCCCAAAACGCGGGAAAAGTGGAAATACCGTGAATCAAACAGGGAAGGTCTTTTGCATATGATAACTGAAGTAGTAGCCGCTCTCATCTGGCAGGAGGATCGGTTTATGATCTGCCAACGACCCGCTCATAAGGCGCGTGGGCTTCTTTGGGAGTTCGTGGGCGGCAAGGTAGAGCCGGGTGAAACTAAAGCGCAGGCACTCGTCCGTGAGTGCAAAGAAGAGCTGGCCGTTGCGCTTTCCGTGGGTGAGGTGTTTATGGACGTGGTCCACGAGTATCCCGATTTGACGGTGCATCTGACCCTGTTTAACGCCACCATCGCCGAGGGCATTCCTCAAAAGCTGGAGCATAACGATATCCGGTGGATTACGCCCGGGGAGATCCCGGGGTACGAGTTCTGCCCGGCAGATGAGGAGATTCTTGCGAAAATCCAAAGGGTTTACGGTGGAATATAAAAACAATTTTTAGGATTCCGTTCCCGCGCCTATGCGGCCGGGGGAAACTTCGTAAAGGAGTGAATAAGGTGAAGCAGTCTGTTTTGATTACAGGGGCCTGCGGCGGTATGGGAAAAGCCACCGCCGAATCCCTCGCCCGGGCAGGATTTCGGGTCTTTGCCCTGGATCGGGTGATGGGAGAGGGAAGTGAGGATATCATCCCCATCCGGGCGGATATTACCGATGAAGCAAGCGTTATCGCCGCGTATCAGCAGGTACGGCAGAATACGGAATTATTGTTTGCGGTGATCCATTTTGCTGGTATCTATATGCTCGATTCTCTTGTGGAAATGGAAACGGAGGAGTTTGAGCGGATTTTTAAGATCAACCTGGGCGGCGTTTTTCTTGTGAATAAAACCTTTCTGCCGCTTCTTTGTGCAGGCTCCCGTATCCTCATTACCACGAGCGAGCTGGCACCGCTGGATCCGCTCCCCTTTACGGGAATCTATGCCGTCACCAAGAGCGCCCTCGATAAGTATGCCTATTCGCTGCGTATGGAATTGCAGTTGAAAGAAATCGGGGTCAGCGTACTGCGGGCCGGCGCCGTTACTACGGGGATGCTGGGCGTTTCCACGGCCGCTTTGGACCGCTTCCACCGTAAGACGACGCTTTATACCTGCAACGCCGATCGGTTCAGCCGCATCGTGAATAAGGTGGAAGCAAGAAGCGTGGCCCCCGAGGCTATCGCGGAAAAAGTCATCCGCATACTGCATAAGCGAAAGCCGAAGTTTGCTTACACGATCAACCGCAATCCGCTGCTTCTTTTGCTGAATGCCTTGCCGGATGGGGTGCAGTTTTGGATTATCAAGCAGGTTCTGAAGTGAAAAAGAACAGAAAAGAGGTTTCGCCCGTATGGAGCGGAAACCTCTTTTTATTCATGTTTTTTGCGTTTCTTTTTGTCCTTGGTCGCCTCAAAGCTGGCATTTACCAAAAACTCCACCAAATCCGTTTCCGCATCGGGAAGAAGGACGGAGATCCAGTGCAGTTTATTCATGTGGTAGGCGGGATACACACCCTCCGACGGGCCAAAGGATCCAAACATCTCCAACGGCAGCTTCAGATTTACCACGTTGATCACTTCGTCACAGTCGAAGCCGAACTTGCGGCGGGATACCTGCATCACGAGGGCGTACCACTTGCGGTTTCCTCCGTGACGCAACACCGCCGTTTCGAAATCCTCCTCGAAAGGGTAGTCCGCCGCGGTACCGTATGTATTCAAACAGTAGTCGAGAAATGCTTGTTTTGTCATCGCTGCGGCCTCCTTTCCGTTTATGGATATATTGTATCATAGAATGGACAAAACGGCAATAGAGCTTTCATTGAAAAAATTTTGATAATCCCCTTGACTATGACGTAACGTTATAGTATATAATACGTATGAGGTGATGAAGTTGCAGATGCATATCAAGGAATTTGCGGTCCTTACCGGTGTGAGTGTTCGCACGCTCCACTATTACGATGAGATCGGATTGCTCCACCCGGCTGCTGTGGACGAGCAAAACGGGTACCGAATGTACGATGAAATATCACTTTTGCGTATGCAGGAGATTCTGTTCTACCGCGAGTTGGACTTTCCCCTGAAAGCCATTTGTCGGATTCTGAACTCCCCGCATTACGATAAAAGGGAGGCGTTGGCGGAGCAGAAACGACTGCTGCTCCTCAAAAAAGAGCGACTGGAAAAATTGATAGATGCTGTCGATTTGGCGGCGAAGGGAGAGATTGTGATGGGTGCATTCGATAATAAGGAGTACGAAAAGTACAAAGACGAAGCCAAAGAGCGTTGGGGAAAAACCGACGCATACCGTGAATATGAGGCGCGAGGAGGGAAGGTCGCTGACCGGGACGCAATCGACGGAATGAATGGGATTTTTGCGGATTTTGCCCGTGTAATGCGGGCGGGTGCTACCCCCGATTCCGCGGAAGCGCAGGCGGTGGTTGAGGCGTTGCAGACCCATATCACGAAAAACTTCTACACCTGCACGAGGGAGATTCTCTCAGGACTCGGGCAGATGTACACGGCGGATGAACGGTTCAAAGCAAATATCGACAGTCACGGTGCCGGTACGGCGGATTTTGCTGCCGCGGCAATTGCAATATATTGCAGATAAAACAAGTGGGGGAGCGTTGGGCTCCCCCACTCTCTGTGTGTGGCGGTATCTAATGAAATCCAGCCGAAGGGGGGGCAGATTCCTGTTGAATGTGGGCGTGTTTTATAGTATAATAAAATTGTATATGGATGTTATCAAGGAGAAAATTATGAGAAAACTTACCCCCATACTGCTTTCCATGCTTCTGCTGTCCGGATGTATGGCGGCTCCCACGCCCGCTGATTCCTATCGGCAGATCAGCGTAGACGAAGCTATTGCTATGATGAAAAAGGAGACCGGATACATCATTCTCGACGTGCGTCGTCCCGATGAATTTGCCGAGGGGCACATCCCGAATGCGATCAATGTTGCAAACGAATCCATCGGTACGGCCGAAATCCCCGAGTTGCCGAATAAGAAGCAGCTCATTATGGTGTACTGCCGCAGCGGTCGCCGCAGTAAAGAAGCGGCGGAAAAGCTGGTGAATCTCGGATACACGAACATCGTGGAGTTCGGCGGAATCCTTGACTGGACGGGTGAGATTGTTGCCGGTGAATAAAATCACTGTTCAATAATTGCACCGCATAATCAAAGAAATAGGCGCCCGAGCCATCTCGCTCGGGCGCCTGTTTTATATTCGGTTAGGCATTTTCAGAAAACGCGTGCGCGACGATAGTCACCGCCGCCTTCCGGATCTTGCAGCAAATGCGTCCGGGAGGCGCTTGTATTGCCGACGTTTATTCCGGCAAACAAGTATTGCAAAGGGCATATTTTTCCTCACCCACAAGGCTTACGGGAATGTCCAGCGCACGGATCTCTTGCAGGAAGGCATTCAGGTATTTCTCCCCTCGTCCGCTCTGCATAAAAGTTAAAGAAAAGTCTTCCCCCACCGTCATTATCTCAATCAGCAGCATATTTTCCGTATGCTTCTCGCCGATATAGGCGTGCAGATCGTTAACGTAGCGCTCAAGTCCGCACCAGTCCATTTTTCCGACGTAGCTTATACCGAAGGTTTTTCCGTGTATACTCTCCTCGGCATAGCGCGCCATGGCTTCCTTTTTGTCCGCCAATGAGGCGTCGACCGGGAATGCCTCGATCAGATGACGGATCGCCACAACGTCCGCATCCCGTCCTCCCTTAAGGATTACCTGCCCGCGAACAACGGTATTCTGTTTTTCAACATCCCATCCGCTCATACGGGGAGATAAGACCACAGGAATATAGTTAACCAGGCTATGATGACTCATCGGTGTTTGAAGCGTGGGGCGATACTGATGCTGTACGTGTGCAACGACAGGCTTGTCTATATTTTGATCAAGCCGATGAAGCGCGCGGTAAAGCAGGACGGAAATGAATGAGACGGGGCTGCCGTCCGATGAGCTTGCCTTTGCCATCATTGCCTTCTGCGGAATGTGCAGATGATACGCGTAAAGACCGTCCTTATCAAACGCATCGGGATCCAGGCTATAAGCTTCCTCGGGCGCTTTGGGCAGTATATCGAGTTCTTCTGCCTCGATCATTCTATCCGGGAATGGATAGGCGAACTCTCCCTCGCAAACCAGACTGTCGGGCATTCGTATCCGTTCTACCTCCAACCCTTCAGTACCGTAGCGCTCTGAAACGTATATGTAAAGCAAACTTTTCAGCAATGGATCCACACCCATTCCGTCGGCAAGATAGTGGCTGGCGTCTATAAAGATGGTTCTATCCTTGCAGCCGAAGGAGATAAGATGTCCTCGACTGTCCTCGCTTCCCAAAGTTACCGTGCGGTCATCCGGGAAAACGGGAAGAGGGCGCTTATTATAACGCAAGACAAGCGTCTCACCCTCCCGTTCCGGGTAAACACAAAAATATGGATAACGCACCATCGCCTTCTCGACAGAGCGAGCCAGCAGCTCGTAGTCAACGGGTGAATTCATCCGTATGGCCAGTCGAAAGGTGCTGAAAAAATCCTCATTGGCACCATAAAGCAAGGGATTCGGTTTAAAATTCATACATTCTCCTTGATACGGGATTACGCTCCCCGTGTCACCGTGGTTGCTTTTACAGAAGGTCGCACAAAACAAAAACGATCAAATACACGGCGAAAGCCATCGGTCCCATAAGACCGGTAATAAGGGATTTTACGCCATAACCCTTACGGCGCAAGGCAACCGATGCCGCAATACACAAAACAGAAAACGAGGGAAGAAAATACAGCACCTGATAATAAAGCTCGGGACCGCCACCCTCGATATCGATCAAGAGTGCAAACAGCAAAACGATTGGAATAAAAATAAAGCTGACAATAAAATTCAGAATGATAGAAATAATATCAACAGCCTTGTACTTCCGTTCCTTTTCTTTTCTTTCGAAAATCATGATGGCAACAAGGGCAAGCAGGGCAATGAGCAGCACCGGTAATACAATCGTGTGGCTAAAATAGGACAGATGAGAGAAAACGAATGAATTTTCGATCGGAGTCGGGTATTCGAAGCCGATGAGCTTTACACCCTGTGCCAATAACGTTTCTTTATCGGAATACTCTTGTTCGTTTGAATCATAATAATAGATATGCGGCTCAAACGCTTCGTCGTCAAAGTAATCGTACTCGGTGTCACCCATCAAATAGTCCGGGTAAAATTTGGTCCATAATTCAACACGTGTGTTCCCGTCTTTTTTCAGCGTGTAAACCGTATTGCCTTCTCCCAAATTGCGGATTCCGCCAACGTACACACGGTATTTGCTATCTGCATATCCACCGTTGCTGACGTAACAAGCCTCGTAAACGTCGTTAATGGTTATCGTTTCTCCATCCAGCTCGTATGTAATGGAAAAAGGAAACTCACCTTCGGTAATGGTCGGCTTTTTAGCTATACTGCTGACAGCCGAATACAAGACAGCAACCAAAACTGCTACGATAAGAAT
Organism: Eubacteriales bacterium; assembly: GCA_045129535.1. Taxonomy (GTDB): domain Bacteria; phylum Bacillota; class Clostridia; order Oscillospirales; family CAG-272; genus SIG701. Next base: position 2,428 of record JBGVJO010000311.1, on the reverse strand, counting down.
CAGGGCAGACAACGATATTTTTTTGCTTTTCATACTGTTATAGCCTCTTTGTATTAGATTTCGTTATAAAAAGTATTCTAAAACAGAAAGTATCACAAGGATCGCTCCCCCGAGAAACTGGGCGAAAAATCCGCTCATTCGGAAGCCCTTGCGACGCAGGGATACAGATGCGGCAAGAGAGAAGGGAATGATCGGCGGAATGCAGAGATACACTTGATAGATCCAATCCGGAGCGGTGGGATATGCCTGGATCAGGGCTACCGCAAAGGAAAGGATCGGAAGCGCCACGATCACAGTGAGGAAATTCAGAATTATACCGATCGTGTCAATCGCAGAATACACAACCCCGGAACTCTTTCTGACGAAAATCATGCAGAGAATGAGCGTCAAAAATCCCACAAGCAGCATAGCGCCCATGCTGACGACATGGAGACCGGAAAAGCCTGCGAACACGAAGGTGTTTTGAATAGGCACAGGATATTCCCAGCTGACGATTTCAGCATCAAGCACAGTGGGGAATTCCGTTTCGTCGTACTGGTTTCCCTCTGCATCCCGCGCCTCAAGGCAGGGAACGTCTTCCGTATAGTAAGGATCGCATTGCGGATCCCCCATGAGATAAAGGTCGTCAAACAAGGTTATGATATCCAGCACGTAGCCGTCTTTTTCCGCGATTGTGTATCGGCGGGAGGGCGTCGTCTCACCGTTTACCGTGTATTCTCCATCGTAGTAACGCATGAGAGGATCAATGCCGTTAGCGCCGAATCCGTTAAAACGGCAGGTATACACCCCTTCAAACGTTTTCGTTTCGCCATCGACTTTATACGTTACCGAATACGGGAAATTCTGCTCGGCCACGGTGGGCTTAAGCTGTACTGATACGAGGAAATGCGTCGCCACGGCAAGAATTAAACCGATCGCGATGAGGATTGCGGATATTTTTAAGCTTTTGCTTCTCATATCTTCCACCTCATTTAGCAGTCAAAGCAGATGCTGTCGGTCTTCGCAAGGAGCTGAGCAAGCATTTCCTTGCATCTTGCGATTTTTGCAGGACTGTCTGCCTCTTGCGGACGGCGGATCGCGCGGCGCAGCATACGGGTATAACCGACGATCATAGCTTTTTCTGCAACGGATTGGCACACGGCTTCATCCTCGGTGCCAAGATACATTTTCAGAGACATATTGAAGAATCTGCCGGCAGTTTCAAAGCTATAACCGAAGAAGTCCATCATATTCTGATGGTCCAGCTCGGAATAGCCGACAAACGCGTTGAACATAGAACCCAACTCAAATACGGGGTGTCCCATGCACAAGGTGTCCATATCAATCAGCAAAGGCTCGCCGTTTTGTACCATAATGTTGTTGGTATGATAGTCACCATGCATCAGGGTGTTTCTCTTGGGAACGGCTTCGATCAAATCACGAAGCTTTTTGCCTTGCTCCTCAGGAAGATGCGGGGCAACAAAGTCCGCCCAGGCAAGAGCGGTTTCCTTCATATCGGGAACTTCGCCGTCCTCCACCGTGATCGCGTGAATGCTTTTCAGCATATCAATGTAGTATTTCGCCGCCTCAGACAGATCATCGGGGTTTTTGCGAATCATTTTCGTTACGCTGACTGCGTTGAGCAATTCCGTAACGGTTCCGTAGCCGTCGTCCACGCGAACGATACCGTAGGGAATCGCGGTATTGATGCCGAGAACAAAGGCTTTTCTGGCATTCTCCCGCTCCTGCTTAATCTCAGGAAGAGCATCCTTGGCAAAATAGGTCTTGAGGATAGTCTCATCGTCGTAGCGATAAACGGCACCGTTGGCACCCTTTGCAATGAACTCACAGCCCTCAACACTCATTCTCTGATACGCCTTTTCCACCGTAACCATATCGGTAAAGCCGGTCATATCAAAAACCTCGTACACGTCCGATGCAACGTTGATAATGGCAAGCTTGGGCTCTTCCTTTCTGAGTTTCAGAATCACACGCAAGCCTGCGGAAGATATGTACTCAAGCTTATCCGCATCCACGACGATGTGTTTCCCCGGGTTATTATTCTTTATATTGAAAATCTTTTCTTCTGCTTCAGCCGCATTGGAAGCATCGATTCTTCCCTCAACAGCAATGTAAAGAATATCTTTGTCCGTACGATAGGTAATATCCATTTTTAATTCTCCTTTTCAAAGACAAGATCTGTAAGCGTTTTGTACTCAATCCACGCCGAGGTATCCGACAGACGCTCGGTTAACGTAACGATGGAGCGATAGTACCAGGCCTGCTCGGCCACGTCCTTCTGGTTGAACCGCTGCCACATTGCCTCGCCCTCCACCTTGAAGTCACGGTAGATGGCGCGCATATTGGCAAGCTTGTCGCCCAGCCACACCATCAGTACGGCTATGTCGTCTGTGTTTTTGAGAACGGCAAGGGATTCTTCCTTGCGGAT
>JBGVJO010000310.1:0-15500 GCA_045129535.1 Eubacteriales bacterium | reverse complement strand
CCACAGGCATGTGCTTTCCTCGTCAAAAATATTTTTCACAAATTGCACAAAGTTATGAAAAAATTTTTCGTTGACTATTGACAAAGCCGTATTTCGTGTTATAATGGATTCATAAATCAGTAAAGAATTTGTGGTGGATTTCTTGCGGGAACAGTTGAGTAACCTGCTTGACGCAGTCGTGCAGGGCGATCAAAACGCTTTCGGGCGTTTGTCCGAATTGTATACCCCGCTGATCCGTTCCATGAGTGCCCGTTTCATTGAGTCTTTGTCTGCGCAAAACGATGCCGGTTTGATCGATGTACAGGATTTGGAGCAAGAGGCACGTCTTGCGCTTTTTCGCGCTGTTAATTCCTACAACCGAAAGCAGCAGGATGTAAGCTTTGGCTTGTATGCCAAAATATGCATACGGAACGCATTCATATCACAGCTGAGAAAAGCAAAAACATCCCGCGCCCGCAAGGAAAAAGCTAACCGACACGTCCCCCGCCATGCGGAGGATCCGCTTCTGTCCGTCATATCGGAGGAGGAAGCGGCGTCGCTGAAGGGCAAGATCCGTCAGGTCCTGTCTTCCTACGAGAACGAGATTTTCGAGAAATATATAAGTGGCAGGCCCGTGAGGGACATTGCTGCAAGCACCGGCCGATCGGAGAAATCCGTGAGTAACGCCGTTTACAGAATTCGTGTAAAGATCCGGGGCTTGCTGAAGCAGTAATTTGATATTATAATGCCGAAGGCATTTTTAATAGGTAAGCCCGTATAGCTTAATACAGAGCGTTGGCGACAAAGGTGACGGTTGAAGTCCGTCGAGGGCAAAAATTTTTTATCCATATTTTTAAGCGAGGTTATTGAAATGTTTCAGGACAAGACACTGACGTGCAAAGAGTGCGGCAACGAGTTCGTATTCACCGCAGGCGAGCAGGAATTCTACGCAGAGAAGGGCTTCCAGAACGAGCCCCAGAGATGCAAGGCATGCCGTGATGCACGCAAGAACGCAACCAAGACTCAGCGTGAGATGTTCACCACCGTTTGCGCTAGATGCGGCAAGGAAGCTAAGGTTCCTTTCCAGCCCACCAGCGACAGACCCGTATACTGCAGCGAGTGCTTTGCAGCTATCAAAGAACAGCAGTAATTTCTTTGTACGCGTAGTATAAATAACAGAAGGTGCGAGTGTTCGCATCTTCTTTATTTTTTGCCGAAAAATTGTCAAATACCCAGTGAATTCCACATAAAAATCTGAAATAATATGTACAAAGCCATTATTTTGTGGTATAATGGGCATAACCGGAACTGTTTTTTGGCGAAGATGGGTGAATGCTCCGCCGAAAAACGGAATTTATAGGGAAAGATTGCGTTTGCAACAGTCAGTGTATGGATAACTATTCAAATAAGAAATTCAATAAAAACAAAAGAAATCCCCAGGGAGGCAATCGCCGCCCCGGCTACGGTGCCAAACCGGATCGCCGTCCCGGCGGGGATACTCCTGCCGCTGCACCGGAGAATATCGTCTCCGGACGAAATTCCGTACGGGAACTTCTCAAATCCGGTCGGTCCGTGGATAAGCTCTTCGTCCGTACCGGCGACAGAGAGGGCTCCATCACGGTGATCGTCGCTGAGGCGATCCGTATGGGCATTCCCGTCATCGAGGTAGACGGTTCCAAATTGGACGCTATGACCTGCGGTGCCCATCATCAGGGCGTGGCGGCCATGGCGGCAGAAAAGCAGTACGTAGATCTGGAAACTATCGTGAACATCGCCCACGAAAGAGGCGAAAGACCTCTGGTGGTGGTTTGCGACGGTATTGAGGATCCGCATAATCTGGGTGCAGTGATCCGCTGTGCGGAATGCGCCGGTGCCCACGGCATCGTTTTGCCCAAGCGGCACGCCGTTGGTCTTACCCCGGTGGTAACGTCCGCATCTGCCGGTGCTTTGGAGCATATGGCGGTTGCCAAGGTGCAGAATATCGCTGCCGCTATTGAAAAGCTGAAGGAGCTGGGCCTGTGGATCTTCACCGCAGAGGCCGGCGGTACTCCCTACTACGAAACGGACTGGAACTGCGGCGCTGCCGTTGTTATGGGCAGCGAAGGCCAGGGCGTCAGCCGTTTGGTAAAGGAAAAGAGCGATTTTATCGTGTCTATCCCCATGTATGGAAAAGTGAACTCTCTGAATGTTTCCACCGCCGCGTCGGTGATTCTTTGCCATGCTGCCCGCATGCAGCGAACCTAAAAACGTTGATGAATGGATGAATGATTATGAGTGAAAAATTCAGATCCGCATCGAATGAAGTGGGAAATACGGAATCTGCCGGTTCTCTGAAGGAGAAGCTGAGTGGTACCTCTGCTCCCGACGCCGGCGTGGACGGAGATCTGGATATCCAGGATCTCCTGAAAAAGTACCTCCCCGAATTTGCCGAGGAGGCAAAGACCGAGGATTCTCCTGCCGAGGAGATTCCCGAGCCCGCTCCCGCTGTCGCAGTGGAAACGGAGATCGTGGAGGACGTCGCAGAGGAGCGTGAGGAGGAAGAAGTACGGAGCGGATTCTTTGCCCGTCTGCGTGCCTCCGTCCTCAAGGAAGAGGAGGAGCCGGTCATTCCCGATATGTCCCTGTATGAGGAGATTTCGGCGGAAAACGGCAACGATTCCCACGCTGAGGAAGAACTCGTTCAGATGAACGACGAGGAACTCCCGGAGGAGACGGAGGATGCTCCCGTCCTCGATGAGGAGGAAGACGCACCCGCCGAGATGGATGAGACCGATCTCAATCTTCTGATGGGCCTGGGCCTGGAGGATCAGATCGATAAAACCGTCGGCGAGGGAACGGCCGATATGATGGCCGCCCAGAACGACGAGGACATCCGCCGCCTGGAGGAGGAGAAGCGCCGTGCCGGTGAATACGAATACACCGAGCGGGAACAGACTCCCCAGATCGCACAGGCGTATAAGAGTGCCTTCCGCTTTACCAAGATCAAGATGCTCATCGGACTGTTTTTGACGGTGATTCTCTTCTTCTACGAGAATATTACGCTGTTCGGCATTCAGTTTGCCGGTGCTTTGGATCCGGCAATCTACCCGGTAGTGTACATTATGATGAGCTTGCAGATTATGCTGCTGGTGTGTGCCGTGGCTTACGAGCAGATCCTTACCGGCTTCCGTAATCTGTTTACCGGACATCCCACTCCGGAAAGTGTCGTGTCCTTGCTGGCCGTGTTCGGCACGCTGTATTCCTTCTACGCCTCAATCGTTGCTACCCAGGGCGTGGAGCCGATTATGTACAACTTCGCCGTGGCCGCCTGCGCCGTTATGTCGCTGATCTTCTCCTATTTCAATACGAAGCGCGAGATCTTCAGCTTCAATATCGTTTCTTCCAAGAAACCCAAATACGTGTTCCACCGGGTTACCCCGGAGATGGGCGTGCCTGAGAGCGAGGCCTTTGCGGCTACCGATGAGGACAGCCCCGACGTATTGCAGATCCGCAAGAGTGGATTTGTGGACGGATATTTCGTGAGAAGCACCACCCCGCTTCACTCTACCCGTATCTACGTGGCCGCTATGCTGACTCTGGTTACCGTGGCCGCCATCCTTTTGGCAGTACTGGGCTCCCTGGGCGGTGCCAGCGCTTACGAGGCTGTGTCCATTGCCTATATTGCCGTGCTTGCCGCCGTTCCCATGTCTATGTTCTTTACATACAGCTATCCTTTCTACAAAGCCAATAAGGAAGCGTATGAAAACGACAGCACCATCGTTGGCGAGGCGTCCCTGGAGGAGTATTCCGGATCTTCCATTATCTCCTTCGAGGATAACAACGTGTTCCCCTCCTACGGCGTAAAGGTGCAGAATATCAAGATCTATAACAACAACCGCATCGACCGGGTTCTGTACGCCGCTACCAGCGTCTTCTCCGCCGCCGGCGGTCCCTTGAAGGACGTGTTTGAGATCGCCACCATCGAGATGGGACATTCCGAGGACGTGGAGATTCTGCGTGCCGGTGTGGGCTATCTGGAATGCACCGTGGACGGCCACAAGTACACCTTCGGCCGTTACGACGTGCTGACGGAGTTGGGTATGGAATTGCCCGAGGAGAGCGTGGAAGAGGATTCCTACATTGAAGGGGATCTGAGCATTATGTATATGCTCCGCGAGGGTGATCTGATCGCCAAGATGTTCATCAAGTACGTGATGGACGCAGATTTCGAGTTCATTCTCCGCCAGTTCGCGCAGAACGGCAGCTGTGTGTGCATCAAGACTTACGATCCCAACATCGACGAGGCTATGATCTTCAAGAAGATCCACGGCAAAAAGTATCCCATGAAGGTTATCAAGAATTACGAGGCCACAGAGGGTGTGGAGCGGCTGGACAGTGGTATCGTGACCCGCGGCACCACCAAATCTCTGTTGCAGACGGTTTCCTTCTGCGATATGGTGCTCAGCGTGAAGCGCACCAATATGGTGATCAGCGTGGCATCCGCCCTCGTTACTTTGATCATTCTGTTCATCGTGTCCCTGTCGGATAATCTGGGAGCCATCGGTTCCTGGCTGATCGTACTGAACCAGCTGTTCTGGATGATCCCCGCTATGCTGACGACAAAACTGTATATCCGATAATATAACGAAAGGGGAGGGAGGATTCCTTCCCCTTTTCCATAGGAGCTTTTTATGAGAGAAGATATTCGTTCTTTTTTGAGTCGGGTGGAGAAGCCCGGCCGCTATACCGGTGGTGAGCCGGGATCGGTGTACAAGGATTTAGGGGATACCCACCTTCGGGTGGCATTCTGCTTCCCCGATACCTACGAGATCGGTATGTCCAATCTGGGCTGCCGCATCCTGTATGGTGTGATGAATGAGGAAAAGAACGTCTGGTGCGAGCGGGTGTATGCCCCTTGGGTGGATATGGAGAAGGAAATGAGGGAGCGCCACATCCCGCTGTTTACCCACGAAAGCGGCGATCCCGTGGGAGAATTTGATATCGTTGCCTTTACTTTGCAGTACGAGATGTGCTATACCACCGTTCTCAATATGATGGATCTGGCGGGAATCCCCCTCCGTTCCGAGGACCGTGGGGAGGACGCGCCCATCATCCTGGCCGGCGGTCCCTGCGCCTATAACCCCGAGCCTATGGCACCCTTCGTGGATATCTTTTCCATCGGTGAGGGCGAGGAGGCTTTGCCGGAATTGGCGAAGCTGTATCTGTCTATGAAGGAGAAGGGTAGTTATACCAAATCCGCCTTTTTGCGGGAAGCATCGCATTTGGATGGCTTCTACGTGCCTGCTCTCTATGAAGTTGCTTACCACTCCGATAACACCGTTGCCTCCATTACGCCTCAGTATTCCGACGTGCCCGCAAAAGTGCGCCGCCGCGTGGTGGCGGACGTGGATCATACCGTGGTGCCCACCGCTCCCGTGATGCCCTATATTGAAACGGTACAGGATCGGGTGACGCTGGAGGTGTTCCGAGGCTGTGTCCGCGGATGCCGCTTCTGTCAGGCCGGATTTATCACCCGCCCCGTGCGTGAGAAGTCCGTGCCCGTGCTGTGCGATATTGCCCGGGCCACGGCGGAGAATACGGGATATGACGAAATCTCCCTGATGTCTTTGTCCATCAGCGACTATACGGAAATCAGTCACCTGACGGATGAACTTTTGGAGTGGACCGACGAGAAGAAGATCAATCTGGCACTGCCGTCCCTGCGTGCGGACAGCTTCAGCCGGGAGCTTATGGATAAGATCTCCGGTGTCCGTACCTCCACCTTGACCTTTGCTCCCGAGGCCGGCACCCAGCGCCTGCGTGACGTAATCAACAAAAACGTTACGGAGGAGGAGATCCTTAATGCTTGCCGCATCGCCTTTGAGGCGGGCAAGACCCAGGTGAAACTGTACTTTATGATGGGCTTGCCCGGGGAAACCTACGAGGATATCGCGGGCATCGCTGAGATTGCCAAACACGTCCTCGATACCTTCTACGCTACGCCGAACCGCAACCGCGCCCGTGCGCCCCAGGTGACCTTGAGCGTGGCCTGCTTCATTCCCAAACCGCAAACCCCCTTCCAGTGGGAAGGACAGGACACGATGGAGTCTCTGTCGGAAAAGCAGAAGTTCCTGATGAGCAAGATCACCGATCGGAAGATCCGTTACAATTACCACGACGCCCGCACCTCCCATTTGGAGGCGGTGTTCGCCCGGGGCGATCGCCGTCTGGGGGATGCTTTGGAATTGGCACAGAAGGAAGGCATGCGCTTTGACGCGTGGGAGGAGTTCTTCGACTACGATAAATGGATAGACGTGATCCGCCGCTGCGGTCTGGATCCGGATTTTTACGCCAACCGTGCCATTCCCGATGGAGAGATCCTCCCGTGGGAGATGATCGATTGCGGCGTCAGCAAGGAATTTTTGCTGCGTGAGCGCCACAAATCCCAGGCAGGCGATCCCACGCCCGGCTGCCACGAGAAGTGCTCTGCCTGCGGTGCCAACAGAGGCATCGATCCCGCCGCCTGCACCTGGTGCCCCGGCGGAAAGACTTCCGAAAAGAAGGCGGAGACTCCCCGTGAGGAAAAGACGTACCGCACTCCCGCTGCCCGTCCTACCCCCGGATTCTCGGATCCCGGAACGCATAAGACGGTCTACCGCAACGTGCGCGTTCGTTTTGTGAAGGAAGATCCGGCCTTGTATATCGGCCATCTGGACGTGGCCCGCGTGATGTCCCGTGTGGTTACCAAATCCGGCTTGCCCGTGTACTATACGGAGGGATTCAACCCCCGTCCCAAGCTGGTGTTCGCGTCTCCTTTGTCGGTGGGATGCGGCAGTACCTGCGAGATTATGGATATCCGCGTGCTTCCGGAGGTGACGGATGAGGAGATTCTCACCGCACTGAAGGCGGCGGAAATCAAGGGCCTTACGGTGACGGAGGTGTATGAAGCCAAATCCAAGCTGACGGAGATCACGGATGCGGCGTACCGTCTGCGCTTCCATTCCCCCAAGGCATCGCCGGATTACGCCCGCGCGATTGAAGAGCGCTTCAAGACGCCCGTGATTATGATGAAGAAATCCAAGAGCGGCGAGAAAGAGGTGGATATCACCTCCCTGATCCGCTCGCTGACGGCATCCTTTGACGAAGCGGACGGCACCGTAGCGGTGGACTGCACCCTGGCGTGCAGCAGCAGTGAATATCTGAACCCCTCCTACGTGGCAGATGCCATAGCAAGGGAAACGGATATGATCACCGACGACACGTGGCACGAGACCGAGCGGCTTTCGCTTCTGCGTGCCGACGGTACGGAATTCAGATAAATAGGGTAGGGCGTGCGACGGCACGCCCTGCTTTTTTAAAAAATAAGATATTTTATCAAAAAAGTTGTAAAAACCTATTGACAAACAGGGATAAAGTCAGTATAATACTTGTGTTGATCCAAAGACAGCAGGTTCCGGTAAAAGCGTCTGCTTTCCTGCCGAGGAGAGATTTAATATGTATGTATTATGTCTTTTTTCGGTTTGCCGGAAAAAGACATTTTTTGTTACCTGCGGTCCGTGAGCAAACTTTTACAAGGAGGAGATCCAAATGCCTAACGCAAAAGTACTGGAGCAGAAAAAACTCGCTGTTGAAACTCTCGCTGAAAAGATGGGTCGCGCTGCTTCCGGTGTTCTCGTAAAGTATGAGGGTATCACCGTTGAGGACGATACTAAGATGCGTGCAGCTCTTCGTAAGGCCGGTGTAGAATACACCGTACTGAAGAACTCCATCATCGGCCGTGCATGCGACAATGCAGGTTTCACCGCTCTGAAGAGCGAGCTGACCGGCATGAACGCAGTAGCGATCAGCTTTGACGACCAGGTTGCACCCGCAAAGATCCTGAAGGAGTATGCGGATAAGATCGAGTCTTTCCAGCTTCGCGGCGGTTTCGTTGACGGTGAAGTTCTGGACGCAGCCGGTGTAAACGAGCTGGCAACCATTCCGTCCAAGGACGTACTCGTCGGCAAGATTCTTGGAAGCATCCAGGGACCTCTGTACAGCCTGGCATTCGCCCTGCAGGCTATCATCGACAAGAACGGCGAAGGTGCTGCCGAAGAAGCAGCTCCCGCAGCAGAAGCGTAATTTCTGCATAATTAATTTTTGAAAAACGACAAATTTGGAGGATAATGAAAATGGCAAACGAAAAGTCCACTCAGATCATTGAGCAGATCAAAGCTCTCACTATTCTTGAACTGGCCGACCTCGTAAAGGCAATCGAAGAGGAATTCGGCGTATCCGCAGCTCCCGTAGCAGTAGCTGGCGCAGCAGTTGCAGCAGCTCCCGCAGCAGAGGAGAAGACCGAGTTCGACGTAATCCTGAAGAACTTCGGCGGCAACAAGCTCGGCGTTATCAAGGCTGTTCGCGAGATCACCGGTCTCGGCCTGAAGGAAGCAAAAGAGCTTGTTGAGGGTGCTCCCAAGACCCTGAAGGAAGGCGTATCCAAGGCTGACGCTGAGGCTATCCAGAAGCAGCTGTCTGAGGCTGGCGCAGAAGTAGAAATCAAGTAATTTCCGCTTACATGCAAAAAAACCGTTGGAGAAATCCAACGGTTTTTTATTTTTCTTGAGAATTTCGCTTGGGTGGATATCTGCGCCGTCCTTGCCCTCCGTTTCGGATGAAAGCCTCGGCAGCTTCCACTACCTTACCCATATTCCGTCCGCCCAGGCGGCGGATGGCGGCGGCCTTGTCCGCCCATATGTAGTCGGAAATTTCGTTTTCTCCGAGAGAAAGCTCTCCTTTGGCCTGAGCCAGGAAGAACACCACGTTCTTCAGCGCCTTGGCGGATACGGTGTAGGACATCTCCCGACGGAAACCGTCCCGCAGGGTGACGTGCAATCCCGTTTCCTCCCAGACTTCGCGAAGGGCAGTTTCCTGCTCGGTCTCGCCGGCGGCGATGTGCCCCTTAGGCAGGCTCCACGTGCCGGAGCGATGCTGGTACAGCACCAGATATTCAATGACGCCGTCTGCCCGGATGCGGTAGACGATGGCACCGCAGGATTTTTCATAGATGCACACCAGTGCCGTGTCGAAATACTGCTCTGCAAAACGGACTGCCTCGGCAATCTGCGGCTCGTAGGCCATCATGCCCGTGGGAGCTACCACCAGCTTGTCCTCCGTATCGTTTCGCCGATGGACGGCGGCGATCACCGTGCCGGTGAAACGGCCCAGAGGTTTGTTGATACCGTAAACGTAGGCATCCATTTCCTCCCCGTCGGGGGAAAGAATGCCGGGCACGTATCCGTAATTGATGGGATAGCGGATATCCGGGTGCTCCGGGTGGGTGGATCCGGCGGGGCGGTCCACTACGATGGTCAGCCGCTTTCCCAAAAGACGGTCTGTCGCACTCAGACGGAGGGTCTTCTTTATGAATTCGGATTTTGCGTGGGAATATCCAATGGGATCGTTTTGGTACAACGGCTGCAGGCGGAGCTTCAGCTGCTCGTACTCGTTGGCCATAAATACGTGATTGTACAAATAATTGCGGAATCCCACCAGATCACACCAGGCCTGACTGCCGTTCAGCGTAATCCACAGCCGATGGGAATCTGCGCCCGTGCTTTTCTTTTGCTTGGCCATGCGGACGCATCCGGTGGCATCGGTGGGAATATGCCGATATCCCATTTCCGAGAGCAGCTTAAGGGCGGCGGGTGCGGCGGCACCGTCTGCCAATCCCACGACGATGTCGATCACGGGCACGGCCAAAATGCCGCGTACGGCGGTGGAGCCGATGTGCTGGAGGGCGGGAGCCAGATCGCCCAGTTTTTTCCGAAGAGCGAGAATGGCCAGCTTGGCATCGTTTTCCCAGTAAGCGGCGTGACGACTCAATATGATTTCCTGACGGGCCATCCGACGCTCACCTCCTCTGCCGATTCCCGTAAAAATTATGCGTAAAAAGACAATACTACACGTATTTTAATCTATACAGATAATTATACCGCAGATGGCGACATTCCGTCAAGGGATTGGGGGAATATTGTTACGGATCCGTGACGAAAAAGCGAGTTATTCGCCGGGAGTCGTGTGCAGGATGTGGCGCAGTACCGCCAAACGGGCATACTTTTTGTCCTCGGCGGGGATGATAGTCCACGGGGCGGCGGTGGTGTCGGTGAGGGAAAACATATCTTCGGCGGCCGCCAAATATTCGTCCCGCTTGCTGCGGTTTCGCCAATCCTCGTCTGTCAGCTTCCAGCGTTTTTTCGGATCGCTCAAACGGGCTTCAAAGCGCCGCAGCTGTTCTTCCGGGGAAATTTCCAACCAGAATTTGCAAAGGATCGCGCCCTCGCGAACGAGGGAGCGCTCCATCTCGCAGATTTCCTCGTACGCCCGTGTCCACTGCTCCTCCGTGGCGAAGCCTTCCACCCGCTCCACCAATACCCGTCCGTACCAGCTGCGATCGTAAATGGCAAGGGAGCCCACGGGCGGGAAGGTTCGCCAGAATCGCCAAAGGTAATGGCGCGCCCGTTCTTCTTCGCTGGGCGCGGAGGTGGGGAACACCTGAAACCGATCCTCCCGCAAAGCATCCGTCAGCCTGCGGATGCACCCACCTTTGCCGGAGGCATCCCATCCCTCGAACACCAAAATCATAGAGCGCCCCGCCGCCTTCAGCCGACGGGGGATATCCCTGACTTGCTCCTGCAATTCCCTCAGGGATTTTTTATAGGTGGACGGATCGGCCCGCCGTGTCAGATCGGCCTCCGCCAGCCGCGGCGGCGGAAGGATCAGATTTATTTCTTCGGCGTGTTCCGTGCGCATTTCGTCAATCATAGGAGGCATCCTTTTCGTTTTTTGTTAGTTTGCCTCTTTTCCGTTTTCTCATAGCAGACAAAATGCGGAATCCTTGCAAAGGGCAAAAAGATGGTGTATAATATTGGTAAATCAGGATGGGAGGTGAGGATATGCTGACGTGGGAATCCCCCGTGTCCGTAATGCGGGGCGTAGGCAGCGCCCGGGAGAAATCTTTGGCATCTTTGGGAATACGTACCGTGGGCGATCTTTTGTATCACGTTCCAAGAGGCTATCAGTGCCGCGGAAACGTGAAGACGCTTTCTGAGGCGGCGGAAATGGCCCGACGCGGAGAGGATTTGCCGGTGTCGCTCCTTATGACTGTGGCGGCGGAGCCACAGTATCGGATGATCCGGCGGGGCATGTCCATTTTGCGCTTCCGTGCCTTTGATGAAACGGGCACGTGCGAGATCACCTACTTCAATCAGAATTATCTGCGGGACGTGTTCCACACCGGTGGGGAGTTCCGCTTCTTCGGCCGTATCAGCGTGGAGGGGCGCACTCTCAAAATGTCCTCGCCTATTTGGGAGGCCTGTGTACCCGGCGCGGTCTTGCCCGGGATCGTGCCCGTCTATTCCTTACGTGCCGGCTTGTCGCAAAAGATCCTGTCGGGACTGGTTCGGGATGCTCTGTCGGGCATAGGCAATCACTTGCCCGAGACCATTCCTGCGGAGGTTACGCGGAACCAATCCCTTTGCACACTTTCCTACGCCATAAAGAATATCCATTTTCCCGAGGATGGGGAGGCGCTGGCTCGCGCCCGCCGTCGGCTGATCTTTGAGGAGTATTTCACCTTTGGTCTGGCGGTAGCGTCCGCAACTCAGCCGGAGATGGACGGTGTGCGGATTCCCCGTGAGGATCTCACTCCCTTCACGAAAGAATTGCCCTATGCTTTGACCGGCGCACAGATGCGCTCCGTTGAGGAGATCGCGTCGGACATGAGCAGCGGCCGACGGATGAACCGAATTCTTATCGGCGACGTGGGCTCGGGTAAGACCGCGGTGGCGGCGGCCGCAGCCTATCTGGCTGCCCGGGGCGGCTATCAGACGGCGCTGATGGCGCCGACGGAAATTTTGGCCGTACAGCATTACAAGGAGCTGTCCGATTTGCTTGGCCGATTGGGAATCGAATGCGTGCTCCTCACGGGAGCCGTTACCGGAGCCCGCCGCCGGGCGGTGTGCGAATCCCTTGCCCGTGAAGGCGGAGCCACGGTGGTGGTGGGAACCCACGCCCTTCTCAATGAGAGCGTGCAATTCGCCCGATTGGGATTGGTCATCGAGGACGAACAGCATCGGTTCGGTGTCCGTCAGCGGGCGGCCTTGGCGGAGAAAAACGAGTCTGCCCACGTTTTGGTGATGAGTGCCACGCCGATCCCCCGCACGTTGTCGTTGGTTACCTACGGCGGTATTCGCGTATCCCGTCTGGATGAAATGCCGCCGGGACGGCAGGTGGTGGATACCTTCGTGGTGGACGAGGGATATCGGGCAAGGCTCAACGCCTTTATCCGCCGTCAGACGGAAGAGGACCATCAGGTGTATATTGTATGTCCCTCCGTGGAGGAGAATCCGGATAAGAAAATCCGAATCCCCGACGATCCGGAGGAATTGGCCGATCTGATCTTCGGCACGGACGGCGATACCGCCGACAAGCCGCCTCTCAAGGCGGCGGTGGAGTTTGCGGAAACGGTTGCCGCTGCGTTCCCCGATTTGCATGTGGCCTTTGTCCACGGCAAGATGAAAAATGCCGACAAGGATCGGGTGATGCAGGCGTTCGGCGAAGGCGAGATCCATATTCTTGTGTCCACCACGGTGATTGAGGTGGGTGTCAACGTACCCAACGCCACTTTGATGATTATCGAAAATGCGGAGCGGTTCGGTCTGTCCCAGCTCCATCAGCTGCGGGGACGGGTTGGCCGAGGCAAGGCGAAATCCTACTGCGTGCTGGTGTCCGATGCCAAAGGCGGCGATGCCCGTGCAAGACTGGACGTGCTCAAAAAGAATCACGACGGCAATGCCATCGCGGAGGAGGATCTGCGGCTTCGCGGCCCCGGCGACTTTCTTAAAACGGGCGGCGAGATCCGCCAGCACGGCGATGTGCGATTGCCCGTGGCGGCAGGACCGGGGGATGTGGAGATCCTGGCGGCGGCCATGGAAGAGGCTCGGGGAATTTTGGAAAGCGATCCTACGCTGGCCCGCCCGGAGCATGCGGCTCTCCGCAAAGCGGCCGAAGCGGCATTGCGGGACACCGCCAATACGATGAATTGAAAAAAGGCTATCGCCTCACGCGATAGCCTTTTTGTTTATTTCAAGCTTTCCACATAGGTTTTGATGGCGCGGAAGGTTTCGTCGCTGAGATCGTGCTCCACCTTACAGGCATCCTCCGATGCGGTGGTGGGATCCACGCCCAGGCGTACGAACAATTCCGTCAGGATGGTGTGCCGCTCGTAGGTTTTTTCGGCGGCCACCCGGCCCGTTTCCGTCAGACGCAGGTATCCGTCTTCGTCCGTTACCACGTATCCGCCCTGCTTCAAAAGGCCGATGGCACGGCTGACGCTTGGCTTGGAGAATCCCATATGCTCGCCCACGTCTACGGCGCGAACCGGTTTTCCCGTTTTCGATAATACGTATATGGTTTCCAGATACATCTCGCCCGACTCCTGCAGGTGCATACGATCCCTCCTTTTTGTTTTCTGTATTTAGGATACCACAGATTTGTGAATATTTCAAGAGTTCTTTCCGTATAAAAGGGGCTTGTAGGCCTTGAATGCGCCGGGAATGGCGTGTTTTTCCATATCTGCCTCACTGGCCCAGGCATATCCCTCGGGCAGTGCGGGCGGTTTTCCTGTAAGGGATACGATCCACCCGCTCATCTGCCACTCAATGTGGGAGAACAGATGACGGGACGGGGAAAGAGAGGCCGATGACGCAACGGATACGTCGGGCAGAAGTTCCCGCAAGCGGGCGATGGCTTCATCTTCCGTCATCTCCTCTTCAAACAAAAACGGCTGCCACAAGCCGGACAAAAGTCCCCCCTCGGGACGGCGGGCAAGAAGCCACTTGTCCTCACAGCGGGCCAGGAGTATGGTGATCTTTTGCACCCGACGGGGCTTTTTCTCCCCGCGTACGGGAAGATAGGCGGCATTGCCTGCTTCGTAAGCGGCACATCTGTCCGCCAGCGGACAGTCTGCACAGTGGGGCTCACCGGGTACGCAGATCAGTGCTCCCAGCTCCATCAGTGCCTGGTTGAAATCCCCCGGGGTATCCTTCGGCAATTCCTCCACCACGCGGGCGGTGTATCGTTTTTTCGTTGCCGATACCATAATATCCGCGCGGTCGTTGTACAGGCGGGAGAACACCCGCATTACGTTTCCGTCCACGGCAGGTACGGGGATCCCGTAACTGATGGAGGCGATGGCACCGGCGGTGTATTCCCCGATGCCGGGCAAGGCCAGCAATTCCTCATAGGTGGCGGGGAGATTGCCGCCGTGTTTTTCCATAATCACGAGAGCGGCACGGCGCAGATTATCCGCCCGGCTGTAATAGCCCAGCCCTTCCCACAGCTTGTGCAGGCGATCGGTGGGGCAGGCAGCCAGGTGGGCGGGAGTGGGCAGCTCCTCCATAAAACGGGCGTAATAGGGCAATACCGCACTCATGCGGGTCTGCTGAAGCATGATCTCGCTGACCCAGATGTGATACGGAACAGGATCCTCCCGGAAGGGAAGGGTGCGTCGGTTTTCGTAAAACCACTTTAGCAGCGGCGGTGCAATATGCAGCATATAGTTTCCTTTACGGTATGATTTCGGTGCGGTGGTTCTGCCGGTCCACGAGAACGCCGGTCCCGTCCGAGAGGCAGATCACCAATACGGTGGAAGGATGTGCTTCCTTGTGGGCGGCACAGTATGCCCGCCGCAACTCTCCCTCACGGGCATCGTGGGGAGGATCCAACTCGTCCGGCAGAGAGCCTGCCTCGTGGGTCAGCCAATCCAAAATTAGGCAATCGTCTAATTTTGCCGAATTCTCCGCTGCAATCCGTTTCCGTGCAAATCGGCGAAACGCGGAGAAAGCGTTTCTTTGGGATAATGCCCGCACGGCGGGAATGGCATCCGAAAGCTCGGCGAAGAAGGTGAACGGGGAGGGCTCATCCTTCAAAAGAAGGGCCAACGTGCGGGGAAAATTCCCGCCGTCCGCAAAGCGGTCCAGCACCTCATCGATCCGGTGCAGCCGGCAAAACTCCTCATAGGAAAGGCAGTCGCTGGTGAGCACCTCATAAGGCGGGGCGGGGGAGTAGCGGTAGCCAAGATCGGCGCATTTCGCCCGCAGGCTTGTCCCGGGCAGAAGCTTCAGAAATCCCAGCTGCAACAGATCACAGACGGGGAAGGTTTCATCAAAAGACTTGGCGAATCTATCGAAATTCTCGCAGGGCAATCCCGCGATCAGATCTGCGTGGACGTGGATGTTGCCTACCCGGCGGATGCGATCCAATGCCGAGAGAATCTTCGCAGGATCGGCGTGCCGATCGATGGCGCGGAGCGTGTCCGGGTTGGTGGACTGCACGCCGCACTCCAGCTGAATCCGTCCCTTGGGCATGGCCGCCAGGGTGCGGAAATTTTCCTCATCCAAAAGATCGGCGCACACCTCAAAATGGTAAGTCTTCGTAAAAGAATCCCCGGCCAGAGCCTGCCAGATGGCGTCCGCCCGACGGCGGTCGAAATTGAAGGTGCG
>JBGVJO010000309.1:0-9396 GCA_045129535.1 Eubacteriales bacterium | reverse complement strand
CAGCGTACCGCTTCCGTTGATCGTAAGGTCTTCCTTGGAGAAGATGGCGGCGTCCACCGAGGTGTCAGAGGATGCGCCCGTATCGGAGAGGGTATTGACGGAGCCCTCCGCCAACGTGAGGAATACCTTATCCGCCTGCTGAATATGGAGGGGCGCACCGCTTTTGGCGGTGAGTGTCAAGCCACTCAGCACCAGCTGTATTTTGTGATCCTTGGGGGCGTTGACCGCGACGGCGCCGTTTTTGCACTCGCCCGACAGCACGTAGGTGCCCTCGGCGGTGATCGTGACGGTTGTGCCGTTTGCTTTGATTCCCTCACCGGTGACGGTTACGCCGGTGTCTGTGAAAACGGCCGTGCCCGCTACGGCGTCATAGGAAGGATCCGTGTCCCGGGCGGACAGGGAATACTCCCTCACCGGTGCGGTGGAAGCTCCCGTTTCCGGGGTCGTTTCGATACGGGGCGGCAGGATCACGGGCGGATCGGTTTCCGCCGGCGTCGCAACAGGCATACACCCCGCCAAAGATAAAGCGCATGCCAGAAGGATGGAGATCAGGCAAAGCGTATATTTCATAAAGCGCTCCTTCAGGGTTATGAATTGTCTACATCATACTATATGTCTTTGCGCATTTCAAGGGAGAAATTGTTAGTATTTCGTAAACTCCGAAAAATTGGAAAAGGGAAATCTGCCGCCGAGCCTTTCTTTTTTCACAAGATTGTATTATAATGGAGGCAGAATCAAAATCCGTCAGGAGGTATTGCCGTGTATAATTGGGATACGTTGGAGGAGCAGTGCAGGGGATGTACCCGCTGCGCACTGCACAAGGAAAGAACGAACTGCGTATTCGGGACAGGCTCCCGTGAGGCGAAATTGATGTTCGTGGGGGAAGCACCCGGCGCGAAGGAGGATGAAACCGGTATTCCCTTCGTCGGTGCGGCAGGCAAGCTGTTGGACAAGTATCTGTGCGCCGTGGGAATCTCCCGGGAGGAGGTCTACATAGCGAATATCCTGAAGTGCCGTCCGCCGTCTAACCGGGATCCTCTGCCGGAGGAGCAGGACGCCTGCATTGAATATCTGCGGGAGCAGGTACGTCTGATCCGCCCGAAGGTGATCGTCTGCCTGGGACGGATTTCCGCCATGCGGCTGATCAAGCCCGATTTCAAGATTACGAAAGAGCACGGCGTGTTCTTCAAGAAGAATGAATACACGTTGTGTGCCGTCTATCATCCGGCCGCTCTTTTGCGGGATCCCCGTAAGAAAGAGGATATGTATACCGATATGAAGAACATCGCCGCCTTTTTGCAACAGGGGGCGCCCGCCGGGGAAAATGAGGACTAAATTGTAAATTTATGAGGAATTTGCGACTTTGTTGCAAATTTTCCATTGACATATTGAAATCCTTTGCTATACTATTAGTTAGAGATTTTATGCAGTTGTATTATGCTTTCTTATGCAATTGCAAAATGTTTCCAATCAATCTTTATATGGAGAATGAGTATGAAGAAACTTTTATCCGCAATTCTCACGATTTGCCTGGTTCTGTCCTGTGCGGCACCGGCACTCGCTGCCTCCTTCCCTGATCTGGAGGATCGCCATGCCTGGGCGGTTCCCGCTATCGATTATATGATGAGCAAGGGCATCGTTAACGGCTATGAGGACGACACCTTCCGTCCCGACCGTACCGTTACCCGTGTTGAGTTCATCAAGATGCTCAATATGACCTTCGGTCTGACGGCTACTGCCGCCATTCCCTATACCGACGTACCCGCAGATCAGTGGTACGCACCTTACGTAAAGCAGGCCGTTGCTCAGGGATATCTGCTGAACTACGGCTCCTTGCTTAATCCCAACGGCGTCCTGAGCCGTCAGGAAGCAGCCGCTCTTCTGGTTCGCTATCTGAATCCGGACGAGAGCCTTAAGGCATCCACCACCACCTTCACGGACTACTCTACCATTAAGACAGCGTACCGTGACTACGTGCTGCTGGCTGCCGGTATCGGTCTGATCAACGGTTATGAGGATGATACCTTCAAGCCCGATAAGACCCTGAACCGTGCTGAGGCACTGGCTATTCTGTACCGCGCTGCCGGTATGATCTGCAACGATAACGTGGTGGAGAGTGAGGCAGGCGCCGGTGACAAGAACGCCGTTATCATCAAGAACAACATCACCGTGACCGGTGCCAATCTGCCGGGCCGTGTGATCATTACCGAGGGCGTCAGCGGCGGTACCGTTACTCTGAGCGAGTGCCAGATCGGTGAGTTGATCGTTCGCGGAACGCCTACCGTGATCCTCTCCGGCTGTACCGTGGATTCCATGATCGTGGATTGCTCCAGCAAGGGCAAGACCGCACCCCTCTCCCTGCTGGCCGGCACCGTCGTGAAGGATATGACCCTTCGCACGCCTGCTGATATCAGCACCGCGTCCCGTACTACCCTGACCAAGCTGACTGTAGAATCGGGCGCATCCCGTTCCACCATCAGCGGCAGCGGTACCTTTACCAATGCGGTAATCAACGCAAGCGGATTCGTTTCTGATAAGATGCCCACCAACTATACGCTGGGCCGCGGCATCAGCGCTACCTTCGCCGGTAACGTTTATAACTCCAGCTCCGCTCCTTCCGCCAGCGATACCGGATTCAAGACCCAGCCCAGCCTGTATACCTCTTCTTCCTATAATTACCTGACTCTGACTCCCGCTGCAACCGGCACGGTACACTATTACTACACCAATACCGCATCCGTTCCTACGAAGGATCTCTTTGACAGCTATTATGCGGTGGCAGGAGCCCGCTCCAGCTTTACCGTTACAGCTAACCGTTCCGTGGATACGCAGATTGGTGCTATCTCCGCTGTGAGCAGCTACTCTCACGTGGTTGTGCGCTTCAGCGACAGTCTGGGTAACAAGTACCAGCCCGTTGTCCTGCCCAACCGTGCAATCAGCGCGTCCAGCCTGTTCACTGTGGCTCCTGCGGTAAGTGTGAACGGTAACTACCAGTATCTGTCCTTTACTCCTGCGATTGACGGTACGGTTTGCTACTACTATACCAGCAACGCCACCGTGCCCAGTGTGGACTCCTTCCTGGATGTTTACCTTTCTCCCGCCACCAGCTATCAGGGTTATATCGATATCACTGCCGGCAAGGCTGTGAATCAGTCTACCTTCGCAGCAACAAGTGTAGCAAACTATCCTTATGTGGCTATTATGGTGATAAACAGTGCCAACGAGGAACAGCAGCCTATCGTTGTTTCCGTGGGCGGAAGTTCCGTTACTCCCACCACTGCTACCGGTTTCACTGTAGATCCTTACTGCATCACCTCCGGTACCGGCATTACTCTTGGTATGACGGCTACTTACAGCGGTACTGTAGAGTATTACTTCTCCAGCTCTTCCGCTACTCCTCCCTCCGGTGTGTTTGATACGAACAAAACGCTGACTCCTGTAGTTCTTACGGGTTCTGTTCCCGTAAGCGCCGGCACGGCTGCCAATATTCCTCTGCTGAACGCCGTGTCCACCACTACTTATCCTTACATTGTGCTTCGTTTGACCTCCTCGAGTGGTGTGACATACAATCCTGTTGTGGCACCGATCAACTCCAGCATCGGCGGCAATTCCGGTACTCCCGGTGCGGCAGGCAGCGGCTTTGTGCAGGCACCGTCCGTATCCTATGCTTCCGGCAAGTATACGCTTAGCTTCCAGGCATTGGGCAGCGGTACTGTGTACTACTACCTGACCAACAACCCGGTTTCTCCCGGATCCACCTTCATGGGTAACTATGATATGACCACCAGCGATAAGCTGGCAGTGAAGCTTGGCGGCGCACTGACCGCTACCGGTACGGCACAGACCCTTGCTACGGTTCTGTCCTCCGGTCTGGGCGTGGATTATAAGTATATGGCAGTTATGTACCGCCAGGGAAGTACCGCGTATACACCTGTGATCATTTCCGTGCCTATTGCTGAGGAAGTGATTAATACGGAGACCGGTATCCTTGTGGGTCCCACCTACACGGTATACGGCATGGGTGGAAACAATGCAGCTCAGCATCAGGTTGAGTTCAGTTCCAAATTCACCGGCAACGTATGGTATTACTACACGGATGACAAGAATGTACCTAAGCCTTCCGCTGTGATTGATGCCGTTCTGATGGGCGGTGAGGGAATCACAGAACGCGGTCAGGAAACTGTAATTGCCAACCAGAAAAAGCAGATTTCCATTTATTTCGATTCTACAGCACCCAAGTATATGGTGCTGATGCTGGAGGACACCAAGAACAATTACTATATGCCTGTAGTTGTTTCCACCAGCGGCCTGACTTCTTCCAGCAACATACATTCCGGATTTAACGAGAACAGCACCTCTGTTAGTACCACTGCCGGTCTTCCCACTCTCGAATATATTTCCATGGAATCCGGTAAGCTCTACTACTTCTTCACCAACAATGCCTCCAACGTTGCCGATATGTGGGAGTTCTTCTCCAACAGCACCACCCGCGGTTACTATTCCGCTGCGGCAGAGGGCTTAAAGGGCACTGTGAATATCACCGCAGGTAAGGGAACTGCATACCTGACTACAACCAAGTCCGTTGCAGGATACTCTCACGTAGTACTGATGCTGCAGGGCGCTGAGGGCGAGACCGGCGGTTACCGCAAACCTCTGGTGCTTGCAGTGAACGGAAGTGCAAGCGGTAATTTGGGCAATGCTACTAACAGCGGCTTCAGCGATGTGCCTTACCTCATCGGTAACAGCGTATACTTCGTACCTTCTTCTATGGGAACCGTATACTACGGCTTCACCCAGACCAACTCTACCACGGATCTGTACGGAACTTTGGTCGCACTGGGCGCATTGGGTGGACTTGGCGGTGGTCTGACCACCTCTGCCAGCACCATTGCAGGAATCATTGCAACGGCGAACCACGGTTCCTCTGTGACTGTGGCAAACGCCGGCACCGCACAGGCAATCTACATTGCTCCCAGCTACTTCAGCCAATACAAGTACATAGCACTTTGGACTGTTAACGCTGCGGGTCAGATGTCTACTCCCGTATTTGTATCCCTTGGAAATAATTCCTCCCTTGGTGGCCTTACCGGTGGTATGAACGGATACACCGTTGCACCGCAGTATAACAGCATCCTGAAGCAGATTTCTTTCACTCCTGCTGTAAACGGTCAGGTGTACTACTTCTACACCAATTCCACGACAAACTATAGTACTCACGATGCGTTTGCAACAGCCTATCTTCAGGCTTCTTCCGGTGCTAGTGGTATTGCCGGTACGATGGCTGCTATCACAGGCCAGGCTGGTAGCATCTCCGTTACTGTAAACACTGCTATCAATGCGTATAAGTACGCATGGGTCTATGTGTACGCTACCAACGGAACCTACACCCCTGTTCGTCTTCAGTTGTACTGATAACATCTATAAAAACGGCTGTCTTTTGGCAGCCGTTTTTGCTTTTTCATTTGTTTCGCCACAACAAAAAAAAGGGGCTGTTGCGTGAGCAACAGCCTTTTTTCATTATCCGATGGCACTGCCGTGTCCGGCAGAAATCTGTCCGTTTACGATATGGATCACCCCGTAGGAGTGATCCCGACTCATTCCCACCGATCCCGGATTGAAGAGAAATACGTTCTTTCCGGGATCCCCCGGCGAGGGAGCGGAGCGGCTTTCCGGCATATGGGTGTGGCCAAACAAAACCCCGTCCACGCCGTGCTTCTTTGCCAGATAAAGCATCTGCCCGTACCCGGATTTGGCGCCGGCCGTGTGACCGTGGAGAATTACAAACCGAAGTCCGCCCAGTGTGATCACCTCTTCTTCCGGCGCATCGATGCCGCCGGCCGCAAGGCGCAAAGCAGAATCGCAGTTGCCCCGCACGATATAAGAAGGAATATCGGGATATTCGCCGAATACGGCGGCCGCGTCAAGGGCGCCGTCGCCGAGAAAAATCAGCGCATCCGCCTGCCCGCCGTGCTGCCGGATCGCGGTGCGGATGTAGGACGGAGCCCCGTGGGAATCGGAAAAAACGAGAATTTTCATAAAGATCTCCCTTGCCATAGGATAAGAATAGCAAAACGTCCCTTTCTGCATATAGTGAAAATAAAGGGGGTGTTTAAGATGAAACTGGATCGAAAGACGATCACCATGCTGTCCGGAATGCCGAACGACAGGCTGTGGAGCACGCTGAAGCTGTTTGCCTCGGGAATGGGCATGGAACTGTCGGAGCGCAAGCGGCACCGCATCGATTACGATGCTCTTCGCTACACGCTGTCCCGGATTACGGACGAGGACATTTGTCGGGTGAACGAGATCAGCGAAACCTATAAAGAGTATTCACGGGGAGGTATGCGGTGGTGAGTCCGGATATTTCGAATATGTCGGGGGAGGAATTGCAGGGAGCGGTAGAGAGCATACTGGCCAGCCCCGCTTTTTCTCAGATTTTGGGACAGCTGCAGGGGAAGAGCACCGAGGAAGAACAGAAGAAACCTGCCGTGCCTGCCATTACTCCGGAGATGATGCAGAAGCTGCCGCAGATGATGTCCGCCTTGGCGCCGCTGGTAGGCGGCAAAGGGGAGGGGAAATCCGAGGGCGGCAAAAAGGAATTGAATGACGGGGAAAAGCGCAAGCGGCTTCTCTCGGCCTTGCGGCCCTATCTGAGCGATAACCGCCGTGATGCGCTGGATCAGGTTTTGAAGGTGACGGAGATGACGGATCTCCTCGGTACTTTGGGTGATAGGAAGGGTAAATCCTGATGTATAGCCGAAGCCGAATGGCGGGCGGAGAGGAACGGTACACGGAGAATCTTCCTCCCGTGTATAACGGAAACCGCTTTTCTTATGCACGGCGGGAGCACACAAGCAATCCGCCGCCGATTCCTCCGCAGCCACAGGAGCCGGAGGAAATCGAGGGGGAAGAAATCCAAGACGAGGATATTCATCGCGAGGACGTACCCGCGGAGAAAGAAGATTGCGCCCCTCCTTCGCCGATCTCGGCGGGAGGGATCCTTTCGGGAATCGGGCAGGAGGAAGTGATCCTGCTGGCGTTACTGCTTCTCCTCAGTGCCGAGCACGAGCGTTCTATGGACGTGATCGTGATTCTGCTCCTTCTCATCGGTATCCATTAAGCCGATAAGGCGGCAGATAGCGCGGAGCGTATTTTCCAGATGGGAATCGGCCGACAGCGGTGCCTTGAAATCCGTCTGTGCGGGATGGGCGGGCATATACAGCTGCAGAGTCAAGGTGCCGCTCTCTTCCTCGCCGAAGATATGGATCTCGTATCCGCAATAACCGCACAGATACTCCGCCATAGTCAAATACATTTCCTTGTCCGGCGCTCCTGCAATGAGGGCCTGCACGTCCGTGGTATGGTGCAGAATGGGGCAAAGTCGGCGGCATCCCGTGCGGATGTAAACACTCCGATCCTCTCCCGCTTCCTCAAGAGATACGGCGGCGGTGTGATCGTCGGACAGATCGCTGACGGCGCTGAGCAAAGCAGACAGTATGAGGTACAGACATTCCGGATCCAGAGGTGTGTACATTTCTCCCTTGTGGGACGGGACGGCAATATCCAGATGGATGGAGAGGGCCGTGGCGTACTGGTGCAGCGCATGCAGATATTCCGTTACCAATCGCCGCAGGCTGTAAAGGCGTTTTCCTCCCGTATAGACCGTGTCGGGATAGAAGCATTGGATAGTCAGCATAGTTACGGTCAGCATTTCCTCCACCGTGTCCGGTGTGACGGGGAGAGCATCGGGGGAGGCGATTGCCTGCCGACATTCATCCCGCAGAGTACCCAGCACCCCGCGGAGCAATGCGCCGTACCGACGGGGACCGCGCTCCAGCGCGGCGGCAAAGGCAAGATACTCCCGCCGTGTGCGGAACAGCACCGCAATGGCGCTGCATTGGTGGAAGGTATAGGTGTATTCCACGTAGGCCAGCCGGAAACCGCCGACGGACTGAATTTCATACAACGCCGCGTTCTGCGGTGTGTCCAGCGGTGCATAGCGGGTCAGAGGAGAGCCCTTGAAGGCGGCTTCGTGCCGAAGCCGTTCTGCGGCGCCAAAGGTGGGGGACAGAATATCCCCGGGCTGCACCCCTGCCATCCGGGCAGCAGGATTGGCGTACAGAATTCGCATAGCCGCGTCAATCCGCACGGCGGGAGAGAATACGATCTGCTCCTGCGGGGCGGGATTCTCTTTGGATTTTGCGATGATTTTCATAATACGATCCTTTTGTAAAGGGCTGCCCGAGGCGATCGTTCCACGCCAGAGACAGCCCGATATATTTTTCACTCAGGGTACGGATTGCAGGGATACGTATCCCTCCAGCCGCAAAGCGGCTTCGGTGGCGGCGCGGGTGCTTGCATCTCCGCGGATCAGAATCCGCATGGAGAAGTACCCGATACTGCCCCGATGGAGGAAGGCGTTTTGCACCGCCTGCTCCGTCTCGGTGACAAATGCGGGATCCAGTGCCATAAAGTCTGCGGTTTCTGCCATCACCTCCAAAGCGGGCGCGAAGTATCCGCTTTCCAATGCCTCGGCGGTGACGCCGAATCCGATTCGGATGCCGGGCGTGGACTGTCGTATGCTGCCCGGAATTTCGGCCAGGGCAACGGCAGATTCCTCCCCGGTAATGCCGGTGATCAGCATCTCCGTGAATCCCATTTTGGACAAATCCTGTGCCAGGGCACAGGCAGTGGCCAAAGAAGCATCCACGTCCGCCGAGACCACCTCACGGACGGGGATAACGGCACAGCACTGTATGCCGCGCAGGGAAGCACCCGAGGCAACGTGGCGGAGTGCCGCCGTTTCGCTTTCCGTCCGCTCGGGGGAAACGGAGAGGGATATGCCGGTATATACGTCCGTCAGCGTATCCAGATCCTCCGCCTTGGACACGGAGGGATCGAGTGCCGCATAGGACAGGGAAACGGTAATCCCGGGACGGTGCAAAAGAAGCTCCGAGGGGGTTCTGACGGAACCGTCCTGCTCGGGGAAGGTGAAAACGTGTAAAGCCAGAAGAGGTTCTGCGGCATCCAAGCGATCCTTAAACAGATTGCCCAGCATCAGAGTGGCGGTGATTATGGATATCACCAGGACAAGCGGGATCAGGATTCGCTTCCATTTTTGTTTTCGGCGTTCGCCGAAATATCGTGTAGAGGGGGATTGTTTCATCATGGCGCTTACTTGTCAAAGTCGTCGCGGATGGACAACAGGGTATAGTCGCCCAGCGGTGCCCGGGGCATAGCGGTAAGGGAGGCGGCCTTCCGCTCGAGCATTAAACTGAAGCAGGCGTCCCGGTAATCGTTGCAGAGCTCCGCACGGTTTTTCTCAATATAGGCAGGGTCCTTTTCACAGCGGAGCAGGATGCTGTAGCCGGCGGGGGTCTTGATCACGTCGCTGAT
>JBGVJO010000308.1:0-3276 GCA_045129535.1 Eubacteriales bacterium | reverse complement strand
ATACCGGTGAGGGTATCGTACAGATGCTGGGTAACTCCACCGATCTGACCGTTGTTTACGGGATAGTGAACGCCCTGATAGAACAATTCACCAATGGGAGAAACAACCGCTGCGGTGCCACAGCCCCAGGCTTCTTCCAGGGTACCGTTTTCCATAGCTTCCTTCAGTTCGTCAATGCTCAGAAGACGCTCGTGAACGGTGTAGCCTTCCTTCTTCAATACTTCGATGCAGGACTTGCGGGTAATACCGGGCAGAATGGATCCGCTCAGCATAGGCGTTACGATCTCGCCGGCGATCTTGAACATAACGTTCATAGCGCCCACTTCCTCGATGTACTTACGCTCCACGCCGTCCAGCCACAGAACCTGGGAATAACCCTGCTCTTCTGCACGCTTGCCGGCACGGTTGCTGGCCGCGTAGTTACCGCCGCATTTCGCATAACCGGTACCGCCACGAACAGCACGGACGTCCTGATCCTCGATCATAATCTTAACGGGATTGATACCCTCTTTGTAATAGCTTCCAACGGGGGAGGCAATGATCACGAAGGTAGCGTTATGCACTGCGTGCACGCCCAAAGTTTCGTCGTTACCGTAAAGGAAAGGACGAAGGTACAAGGAAGTACCGGGCGCGGAGGGAGTCCAATCCTGCTCACACTGAACGAAGGTGGTCAGTGCTTCCAGTGCGTCCTCCTCGGGAATCTGAGGCAGGCAAAGACGCTCGGCGGAATTGTTCAGTCGACGGATATTCTCCATAGGACGGAACAGTTGCACCTGGCCGTCTGCACGACGGTACGCTTTCAGTCCCTCAAAAATTTCGGAACCGTAATGGAGCACGGTAGATGCGGGATGGAGTGCGATGGGAGCAAACGGAATAATCCGGGCATTGTACCAGCCCTTCTCCGAATTGTAATCCATCATAAACATATGGTCGGTAAAGATCTTACCGAAGCCAAGGGTACTGCTGTCCGGTTTTTCCTTCGGGCAGGTGGTTTTGGTGATCGAAATATTCATTGACTTAACCTCCTACGTAATCGGCGCCCAGCTTCAGCGCCTTGCGGTTTGCATCCAGCATATCGGCACGCTTAGCGGAAACAACCTTGGAAAGTGCCGCCTCGATGCTGGCCTCGTCGCAATCGTTCAGCTCGGCGAGCATCTTGCCGACGATGATCATATTAGCAAGGCTGGAGATCCCATTCTCACCGGCCATACGGGTGGCGGGAATATAGACAACCTTTACGTCGTCTCTTTCCACCTTACGCTCGATCAAGGTGGAGTCGGCGAGAATCAGACCGCCGGGAACCACGGTAGACTCATATTTATCCAGAGAAGGCAGATTCATCGCAACCAGCACGTCAGGGGCGGATACAATGGGAGATCCTACTGCATCATCACTGAGGATGACGCTGCAGCTGGCGGTACCACCGCGCATTTCGGGGCCATAGGAAGGAAGCCAGCTTACCTGCTTACCGTCGAGCAAGCCTTTATACGCCAGGAACTTACCGGCAAACAAAATACCCTGTCCGCCAAATCCGGAAAACAAAAACTGTTTGGTGCTCATTTGTCCTGTACCTCCTGTGCGGATCTGTCTTTATATACGCCGAGAGGATAGTACGGGATCATACGCTCGTCGATCCACTCGAGGGCCGCCTTCGGAGTCATTCCCCAGTTGGTGGGACAGGAAGAAAGCACCTCGATCAGAGAGAAGCCCTTGCCGTCGATCTGGTTCTGGAACGCCTTCTTGATGGCCTTCTTTGCCTGGCGGATATTCTTCACGTTGTTCACGGTAACTCGCTCCAGATACTCGGGGCCGTCCAATTCGGACAACATCTCGCACACACGGATCGGGAAACCGCACTGCTTCACGTCGCGACCGTAAGGAGAGGTCTGGGTTACCTGACCGGGCAAGGAAGTGGGAGCCATCTGACCGCCGGTCATACCGTAAATTGCGTTGTTGATGAAGATAATGGTGATGTTCTCGTTTCTGGCAGCGGCGTGAACCGTCTCCGCCATACCGATGGAGGCCAGATCGCCGTCACCCTGATAGGTGAACACGATGTGGTTCTCGGGATCGGCACGCTTTACACCGGTAGCGACTGCCGGTGCACGGCCGTGTGCTGCCTCGATCATATCGCAAGCGAAATAGTTGTACGCCATAACGGAGCATCCTACGGGGGCGACACCGATGGTCTTGCCCTCGATGCCCAATTCGTCAATAACCTCAGCCACCAGGCGGTGAACGATACCGTGAGTACAGCCGGGGCAATAATGCATAGGCGCATCCGTCAGCGCATGGGGTTTATCAAATACTACCATTAGTTAGCACCTCCGATTTCTGCGGCTTCCTTGATGGAAGCGAGTACCTGCTCAGGTGCGGGGATCATACCGCCTGCACGGTTGCAAAGGTATACGGGCTTCTTGCAGGACGTTGCCAGTTTTACGTCTTCGATCATCTGACCCATGGACAATTCCACGGAGATAAACGCCTTCACCTGATCGGCTGCCTTAGCAAAGGCGGCCTTGGGGAACGGCCATACGGTAATGGGACGGATCAGGCCCACCTTAATTCCCTGCTTGCGGGCTTCATCCACCGCGTTCTTGGATACGCGGGCAGCGATACCGAATGCGGCTACGCAGATTTCTGCGTCGTCCATTCTGTACTCTTCCCACATAGCCTCCGTTTCCTCGATCTGACGATAGCGCTCGTAGCGGGAAAAGTTGTACTTTTCCAACTCATCGGGCTGAAGGAACAGAGAGTTAACGATATTGTGAGGACGGCTCATCTTGGTACCGGTGGTTGCCCAGGGTTTTTCAACGGTTTGTGCCACGTCAAACTCGAGGGATACGGGCTCCATCATCTGACCCATGGTACCGTCTGCCAGGATCATGGAGGTCATACGGTATTTATCCGCCAGCTCAAAGCCCTTTACGGTGAGAGATGCCATCTCCTGGACGGATGCGGGTGCCAGAACGATCATATGATAGTCGCCGTGACCGCCGCCGCGGGTAGCCTGGAAGTAGTCGGACTGGCTGGGCTGGATGCCGCCGAGGCCGGGACCGCCACGCTGTACGTTTACAACGAGTGCAGGCAGATCTGCGCCGGCCAGATAGGACAGGCCTTCTGCCTTCAGGGAGATTCCGGGGCTGGAGGAGGAGGTCATAACGCGCATGCCGGTGGAGGCAACGCCGTAAACCATATTGATAGCGGCTACTTCACTCTCTGCCTGCAAAAACGTTCCGCCGATCTTGGGCATCTTCTTTGCCATATAGGCGGCAA
>JBGVJO010000307.1:0-2589 GCA_045129535.1 Eubacteriales bacterium | reverse complement strand
TCGTGGCAGTTACGCACCTCCATCCATTCGGAGAGGGCGTTTACAACGGAGGCACCAACGCCGTGCAGACCGCCGGAGATCTTATATCCGCCGCCGCCGAACTTACCGCCGGCGTGGAGGATCATAAATACGACCTCCAGAGTGGGGCGGTTCTCCTCCGCGTTGAAGCCGGAGGGAACGCCGCGGCCGTTATCCTGTACGGACACGCTTCCGTCCTCGTGGATGGTCAGAGTGATGGTGTCACACCGTCCGGCCATAGCCTCGTCGATGGAGTTATCCACGATTTCGTACACCAGATGGTGCAAACCGCGGGTACTGGTAGTACCGATATACATACCGGGACGTTTTCTTACTGCATCAAGACCCTTGAGCACCTGTATTTGCTCGTCTTCGTAATGATCCAGCATCTCATTCTGATTCTGCATGAGATCTTCCCTTCTTTGTGTGATGTTCGTTAACAAAAGTTTTTTCTCTGCAGGAGGAGGAAACCATTCGAGTTCACGAGTTCGTTTCACGAACTCGCGCGAACTCGCAACGCCAGAAGTTTTCCTCCTTCTGCACCACCTCCATCCTTGGCTCTTGCATGAGAAATATGGAGGGTATAAAAATATTTTTTATAAAGTTTTTTGGGGTGCGGACCTTTTTTTAAAAAAGGTCTGCGTCTCTCCGCGTCTCTCGTCTCTATTCTCCCCAAAAATTACCGATTTATATCAGGGATACACTGGCGCGTCCGCCCAAAGCCGCGGTGGACAAGTGAGACAATATCACCCGTCGGCGTCCCGCCCGGCGGGGCCGTTTCTTTTTCTTATTCGGCACGGATACGATGAAGCACTTGGGCAGATCCTCCCCCGCCAGCTCGACGACGCGGTCCTTCTCCGACTGACGAAGAAAATCGGCGGTGTCTGCGGTGGTGATCTTTCCGTCCAAGTCAAATATTCCCACGATATCCGCTCCCCGTACTACGGTGCCGGCTCCTGCGTGCAGAAACATATTACTTGTTCATGCGGGTGGGCATGATGAAGTCCAGGAATACTTCCTTAAAATCATCCCCCGCCTGTCTCTCGCATCCGGGAACGTAGGATCCGGTGCCGCTGCCGGCAGCCTCCTCCACGGTCATTCCCATCAGCGGATTGTTCAGACCCAGCCGCAGCTGGCTGACGGAGTCGGGCATATTGCGGAGTGCCTCCACGAGAAGGCGGCAGTTGAAGCCGATGACCATGTCTCCTCCGGTCTTTGCCACGGGGATCTCGTCGTAGAAGGATCCGCCGGAGGAAACGGAGGACATCTTCAGAATATTGCCCTCAAACTCCAGCTTGATGAAGGGCTTGTAGTTACCGCCCAGCTTATCCTCGGTTACGAGAAGCGCACGCTCCAGGGCACTGCGGAGAATGTCCGCTCCCACGAATACTTCCGTCTCGTGGGTCTTGGGCAGCACTCTTGCATAGTTGAAATACTCACCCTCGATCAGGCGGGTAAAGTAGGTGTATTCGCCGATGCGGAAAATGATGTGCTTGCGGGCCAGGGTGACGGTGATATCGTCCTCCGTATCCTTAATCATACGGAGCACCTCGGTAAGAAGCCGTCCCGGCACGATCACAGCCGCCTCGGGATTGTCCTCACCGGGCAGATCCACGTGGGAAATAGCCACGCGGGCACCGTCGCATCCTACCACCAGAAGCTTGTCGTTCTCGATCTTGAAGAAGGCGCCGTTGAATACGGCACGCTGATCGTTCACGCCAACGGCGTAGATGGTGCGGTTGATTACGTCCCGGAACAGATACTGGGGCATGGTGTAATTCCGGTCACCGGCCAAAAGAGGCAGCTGGGGGAAATTGTCACCGGGCATAACGGCGATCTCGAAGGAGCTCTTTCCCTGAGAAATGGTAGCACGCCAGTTTTCGTCTACGGTGATCTCGATCTCACCCTCGCCCAGCGCGCGGATGATCTGCAGAAGATTCTGCGCCTTTACGATCACCTTGCCGCCCTCGTGCACGGTGCAGGGGATGGTGGTGACCAGACCGGCCATATCGTAAGCGGTGATGCGGCAGGTATCTTCCACCTCACCGGGACATTCCAGAAGGATTCCCTCAATGGAGGAGGACGTGTTCTTAATGGAAGCGATGCCGGCGGCAGGGATCGCCGCAGCGATCAGCGTATCGCGGTCAAAGGAAACTTTCATGATCTTGTCCTTTCGGTATAAATAAATAGATAAATATATTATATTATTCAGCAGTAGCCGCAGTAGGGGGTGTGGAAACGTTGGAAAAGTGGATTTTGTCCCGCAACCGCCGTATTTTTCCTTGCGCGGCTGTTTTTGGACTGCTCTTATTCTGCTGTTTGCGGATTTTGGAAAAGTTGTCGCTTATCCCACAATTTTGCCGTTTTCTTTGCCAAAATGGGGAAAGTATATTTTTTCCACCGGATTTCCACCGGGCAAAGTGGGGGAGTTTTTCCACATCGGCCACAAAGGGAAAATGCCGCATTGTCGAAAAAAGGACTTTTCCAAAGATACGGGAAATCTATTTTTCCACGCACCCAAACGGAACGTTTTCAGGGATAATTTTAATGTTTTTGGAAATTTTCCACAGA
>JBGVJO010000306.1:0-5783 GCA_045129535.1 Eubacteriales bacterium | reverse complement strand
TCACGTCTACCTTCGGCTTGTGTATTTCTGCATCGGTTTACGAGCATTTCTACGATAAGTTCGCAAAGAACTACCTGAAGTATGAGCCCGTTTCCATTTCCGTTTCCACTCTCGGTACAGATCTGAACTCCGACTTCGACGAGGATGAGCCTTACAACCGTGAGGACTCCAAGAAGTTCACGATGGAAGTCCTGGAAAAGATCGATGCCGATCATGAGAACGTAATGCTTAACGGCGGTAACGCGTATACCCTGGCGTATGCTAACCACATCACCGGTATTGCTACCGACAGCTCCCGTTACCTCCAGGCCAGCGAAGCCATTCCTTTCATCGGTATGGTTCTCCACGGCTCCAAGTACTTTGCCGGATCTCCCATCAATATGGAAGGCGATATCAATTCCGCTATCCTGAAGGCAATTGAGAACGGATCCAGTTTGTACTTCATTCTGTCCAAGCAGAACACGAATCTTCTGAAAGAAGACTTCCTGCTCAGCAGCTACTACTCCGTATCCTATGACATCTGGAAGAATGACGTAGTGGAATATTACACCATTCTGAACGACGTTACCAAGGATCTGCAGACCTCCTACATCGTAGACCACGAGTTCCTCTTCGCTGAGCGAATTCCCGATGCCGATGAGCTGGCAGCCGATGCGGCCGCTCTGAAGCAGGCTGAGGAAGACGCAAAGCGTGCTGAGGAAGAGAAGCTGGCTCAGCAGGAGCGCGAGAAGCTGTTCGCACAGCTCCACGGCCTGCCTTATGAAGAGCCTGCCGAAACGCCTGTAGAAGAGGCGGAAGACGAAATCGTCGGTGAGGAAACCGCGGAGGAAGAAGTAACCGCTGCAGAAACCACCGGTAAGTATGAAAAGACCAAGTACACCACCACCTCCGGTACGGTCGTACGCGTTGAGTATGAAGGCGGCGTAAACTTCCTTCTGAACTACAACTCCTTCGACATTACCGTCAAGTATAACGGCCAGACGTATGAAATCGAAGCTCTCGGCTTCGTACGTATCGGCTGAGAAAGGGGAGTTACACAATGAGTGCAAAAGTTAAAAGCAATGACATTTTCGCCTCGACTGGCCGAAAGAAAAAACGCGGCGCCTCTTTGGATGTGAAAAAAGCGCGCGCGGGCTGGTTGTTCGTACTGCCCTTTATCATCGGCTTCGTTCTTCTGTATTTGCCCATCATTTACGATTCCATCAAGTACAGCTTCCACGATATCCGCATCCTGACGGGTGGCGGCTTCAAGCTGAGCTGGGTCGGATTTGATAACTACAGCAACGCTTTGTTCGTTGACCCCAACTTCGTGCAGAAGCTGGGACAGGGTATTACCCAGCTGATTCTGGATATTCCCGCTATCGTTATTTTCTCTCTGTTCGTTGCGATCTTGCTGAACGGCAAGATCGCCGGACGGGCAGCCTTCCGTGCGATCTTCTTCATCCCGGTTCTTCTGACCACCGGTCTGATCGCAGAGATCGACGCATCCAACACCCTGGCAAACTACATGGGTGACGCTGAGGGTATCGATACCGGTTCCGGCGAGAGCCAGGTGGCCGAGATCGTATCCGTTATGGATATTGAGGCACTGTTCAGCAACATGATGATCGGTACGGAACTGGTGCAGTACGTTGTTAACCTGGTTAACAACATCTTCAACATCATCAACCGTTCCGGTGTACAGATGCTGATCTTCCTCTCCGGACTTCAGTCCATCTCCCCGGCTATCTACGAGTCCTGCTCCATCGACGGTGCAAGCGGATGGGAAACCTTCTGGAAGATCACTCTTCCCATGGTGAGCCCGATGATCCTGGTAAATGCCGTATATACGGTCATCGACTCCTTCACCTCCTCCAGCAACGTAGTTATGCAGTACATTGAATCCCAGAGCCCCACGTCCAGTGGTGACCCCCTCACCTCTGCCATGTCCTGGATGTACTTCCTGATCGTCATTCTGATGATCGCGGCCGTAGCCGGTCTGGTCAGTGCATTCGTGTTCTATCAGAGAAGAGACTGAGAAAGGAGGAACGTTTAGAATGAATAATGTTGAAACAACACCGAGAATCACGAAGGAAACAAAGAATAAAATCCGCGTGGATTTTGAACGTACTCCTTTGATTGAGCGCTTGCGCGCAAAGTTCTTGAACACCTTCTTCTTCAAGAAAGTGTTCGTGTACATCTTCAAGTTTTTGTTCCTGCTGGGTATTTCTTACGTAATCCTGTTCCCGTTCTACTCCAAGATCGCTTCCTCTTTCATGAGCCCCAGCGACTTCGTAGACGTAACGGTTCGTTTGATTCCCAAGCAGCCCACCCTGGGTACGTATAAGGCAATCATCTTCGACAACGGCTACTTTAAAGCCTTCGGCAATACCTTGCTTCTGTCCGGCGCCTGCGCCATTCTGCAGACCTTCGTCTGCTGCGTAGTCGGTTACGGCTTTGCGAAGTTCAAGTTCAAGGGTAACGGTCTTCTGTTCCTGCTTGTTATCTTCACGATGGTCGTTCCCCACTCCACCATCCGCCTGTCTATGTTCATGAAGTTCCGTTACTTCGACATCTTCAAGATCGGCGAGGTGGGCGGCTTGTTCAAGCTGCTGGGCGGCGGTGTCTTCGATTGGCTGAACATCCTGCCGGATACATCCATCAGCTTGCTGAACACCATGTGGCCTTTGATCATTATGTCTGCCACCGGACTTGCGTTCAAGAACGGCTTGTATATCTTTATGCTCCGCCAGTTCTTCCGCGGTGTGCCGGATGAACTCGAAGAGTCTGCTTACCTGGACGGTTCCGGCGTATTCAGAACCTTCTTCCAGATCATTCTGCCCCTGTCCGTGCCTATGCTGATTACGGTATTTATGTTTGCGTTCTCCTGGCAGTGGACGGATAACTTCTACTCCGAAGTATTCTACACCATCGGTGGACCGACCATGATGCCCGACATCATCAAGGTGCCCAAGTCCCTGAATACCAAGTATGCGGGCGAAAACATGTACGTTGCCGCTATCCGCAACACCTGCGGTATTCTGATCCTGCTCCCCCTGCTGGTTCTCTACTCCTTCATGCAGAGATACATCATCCAGGGTATCGAGCGCTCCGGTATCACCGGCTAATACAAATGAAAAAGGCAAAGCGTTTTCGCTTTGCCTTTTCTTTTTCGAGCAAAAAACCGGAGTGACGTTTTTGTCACTCCGGTTCGTTTTGTTTATTTCAGCATACCTGCGAGGATTTCCTCGGCTGCACTCAGTGCCTCGGCGATCTTGGAGATGTCCCGTCCACCGGAGGTGGCGCTGTCGGGACGTCCGCCGCCCTTACCGCCGGTGATGGCGCTGACGGCCTTCAGCAGATTGCCTGCGTGGGCACCGGCCTTCACGGCATCGGTACCGCAGACTGCCAGGAAGTTCAGCTTTTCCCCTTCGTGGATGGCAATTACGCCAACCGCATCGGGCGTTTCCTTCAAGGTGTCGCACAGGGAACGGGCCGCATCCATAGACATAGCGCCCATATCCGCGGTGATCAGGGATACGGATCCTACCGCCTTGGCGGAGGAGCGGAGCGCATCCAGCTTGGTGGACGCGATCTTCGCGTTCAGGGATTCGATCTGACGGCGCTCTTCCTTCAGCTCATTCTGCATCTGGGATGCACGCTTGGGCAGATCCGCGGTGTTGGCCGCCTTCAGTTCCTTGGCAGTTTCCGCGATCAGAGCATCCTTCTGCGCCATCAGGTGCAATACACCCTGGCCGGTGACAGCCTCAATACGGCGTACGCCGGCGGCAACGGATGCCTCGGATACGATCTTGAACAGACCGATGTTGCCGGTGTTGGTGCAGTGAGTACCGCCGCACAGCTCCGTGGAGAAGTCACCCATCTTCACCATGCGTACGATCTTGCCGTACTTCTCGCCGAACAGGGCCATAGCACCGTTCTGACGGGCGGTCTCGATGTCGGTCTCCAGGGTGGAGATTCCCTCAGCGGCGAGGATGTGTGCGTTCACCAATGCCTCCACTGCCGCGATTTCCTCGGCAGTCAGTGCGGCGAAGTGGGTGAAGTCAAAGCGGCAGATCTCCTCGCTTACGTAGGATCCGGCCTGCTCTACGTGATTACCCAGAACGGAACGCAGAGCTGCCTGCAGCAGATGTGCCGCGGAGTGATTACGCATAATGGCGTGGCGGCGATCGGCATTGACGTCTGCCGTCAAGGTGTCGCCCACGCGGATGATGCCGTTGTTCAGATTACAGATGTGGAGGAAGATGCCGTCGGTCTTCTTGGTGTCCAGCACCTGCGCCAGGGTGTTTTCAGAGCGGATCACGCCCTCGTCACCTACCTGGCCGCCGCCCTCACCGTAGAAGGGGGTCTTGTCCAGAACCAGAGTGAATTCGCCCTCGGAAACCTCGTCCACCGTGCCCTCGTCCACCAAAATGGCCAGCACTTTTGCATCGCAGCATTCCGTGGTGTAGCCGACGAACTCGGTCTTTGCAAGGCCTTCCAGCAGATCCTTCGAGGAATCGGCCCAACCGCTGATGTTGCCGCGTGCGGCTCTTGCGCGGTCGCGCTGTTCCTTCATCAGTGTAGCAAAGGTTTCCTCGTCGATCTTCAGATGGCTTTCCTCGGCGATCTCACGGGTGAGATCGATGGGGAATCCGAAGGTATCGTACAGCTTGAATACGTCCTCACCGGAGATGGTGTCGGAGTTTTTCTCCACCGCTGCGCGGATCAGATCGGAGAGGATAGACAGGCCGGCGTCAATGGTAGCGTCAAAGCGCTCTTCTTCCATGGAAAGAACGCGGCGGATGTAGTCCGCGCGGGTGTTCAATTCCGGATAACCGTCGCAGCTCTCGGCGATAGCCACGTTCACCATATCGATCAGGAACGGGCGGTCGATGCCCAGCAGCTTGCCGTGGCGGCAAGCGCGGCGGATGATGCGGCGAAGCACGTAGCCGCGTCCCTCGTTGGAGGGAATAACGCCGTCGCAGATCATAAACATAGCGGAACGGGTGTGGTCGGTGATTACGCGGATGGAGATGTCGTCGTTCTTCTCGTCGCCGTACTTTTTGCCGGCGATCTCGCAAACCTTGTCAATGACGGCACGGATGGAGTCCACCTCAAACATGTTGTCCACGCCCTGCATAACGCACGCCAGACGCTCCAGACCCATACCGGTATCGATGTTCTTCTGGGAGAGCTCGGTGTAGTTGCCCTGACCGTCGTTGTCGAACTGGGAGAATACGTTGTTCCAGATCTCCATGAAGCGGTCGCAGTCACAACCGGGACGGCAATCGGGCTTGCCGCAGCCATACTTGATGCCGCGGTCGAAATAGATCTCGGAGCAGGGGCCGCAGGGGCCGGTTCCGTGCTCCCAGAAGTTGTCTGCCTTGCCGAGCCGTGTGATCTGCTCAGCGGGCACGCCCAGCTTCTTCGTCCAGATATCGAAAGCTTCCTCATCGTTTTCATAGATGGAGGGCCACAGCAGATTGGCGGGGATATCCAGCCACTCGGGGGAGGTCAAGAACTCCCACGCCCAGGTGAGAGCTTCTTCTTTGAAGTAATCGCCGAAGGAGAAGTTGCCCAGCATCTCAAAATAGGTGCCGTGACGGGCGGTATGACCAACGCGCTCCAGATCGGGCGTACGGATGCACTTCTGGCAGGTGGTTACGCGATTGCGGGGAGGGGTAACCTCGCCGGTGAAGAACTTCTTCATCGGTGCCATACCGGAGTTGATAAGAAGGAGGGATTTGTCGCCCTGGGGAATCAGCGGGTAGCTGGGCAGGCGCAAATGTCCTTTGGATTCA
>JBGVJO010000305.1:0-1064 GCA_045129535.1 Eubacteriales bacterium | reverse complement strand
GGTGGCGTCGTGATATTTGTGTCGCATTTCCTCGATCAATTCCCTGGCCTCCGCCTCGGAAGCGATGGGGGCGGCTGTGCCGATGAAAACGGATTTGCGCTCGATCATCTCTGCCGAGGCGCGCTTGGCCAGCGCCAGTCGGGCAACGGTTGTATCCGCCATCACCAATCCTCCTCGTCTTCCTCGGAACCGTCAACTGTATCCGGTATAACCAAATACTCACGCAGTTTTCCCTTTGTTTTCGCATCCACGGTGGCCGTCACACGAACGCCGTCGTCTGCGTATTCGGTTACAATATCGTGGGCCAGCGCGTGCAGCAGATTCAGTGCACCGCCGTCCGCATAAGGAATCAAAAATTCCACACGGCATCGTCCCTCCGACGCGATTCTTTCCAGTTTTTCCGTGAACTCGTCCATACCCTCCCCGGTTTTGGCAGAGATGAACACGGCCTCACAGCCGCCCTGATCGGCAATCCGCTGCAGAAGCATCTTTTGCTCACGGTCGGCAATAAGATCACATTTATTGAACACGAGCAGCACCGGCTTACCCGACGCACCCAACTCCGTAAGAAGGTTGTCCGTAATCTTGAGCTCGTCGGCGAACTCTTCCCCCGACGCGTCACACACGTGGAGGATCACATCTGCCAAAGCTGCCTCCTCCAGAGTGGAGCGGAACGCTTTGATCAGATGGTGAGGCAAATTACGGATAAATCCGACGGTATCCGTCAAAAGAATCTTCATTCCCGACGGGAGCACGTACTGACGGGTGGTGGGATCCAGCGTGGCAAACAGCTTGTCCTCCGCCAGAATGCCTGCACCGGTCAGCGCATTCAGCAATGTGGATTTTCCCGCATTGGTGTAGCCCACAATGGCGCACCGAACAAGACCGGAGCGGTCTCTCGCCGCCCGCATGGTAGCACGGGAGGATTCCACCTTTTCCAATTCTTCCTCCAGCATACGGATGCGGGATTTGATACGGCGACGGTCGATCTCCAACTTGGTCTCACCGGGACCGCGGGTACCGATACCACCGCCCAGACGGGACATCTCTGTACCCTTGCCCGC
>JBGVJO010000304.1:0-4633 GCA_045129535.1 Eubacteriales bacterium | reverse complement strand
AAAACCAACGGCTACGCCTATCCCTACATAGATCGCAGTGTTCTCAGGACCACACTTCCCTATCTGACGTATCTGTCCATATTCACTTATGGGATCCGTCCTGACGGAACGCTGATCCCACCCACAGGCGGCGACAGCGAGCTGATCGCGCTGGCCAGGGAATACGGAACCACCCCGCTTATGATGCTGACCTCCCTGACGGAGGAAGGAACCTTCTCCAACGAATTGGTGGCGCAGATTCTGCAAAATGAAGCGCTGGCGGATCAAGTCATTGAAAATACGATGAGCGTACTCCGTGAAAAAGGCTACGGCGGTTTGGACGTGGACTTTGAATACATTCCCGCGGAATACCGTGAGGCGTATCCTGCTTTTCTTAACAAACTGCATGAGCGGCTTACCCCGGAGGGGTACGTTCTGTTCGCCTCTTTGGCACCGAAAAACTCTGCAGAACAACGGGGACTTTTGTACGAGGGACACGATTACGGCGCGGTGGGAGAAGCGGTGGACTACACCCTTCTTATGACCTATGAATGGGGCTATACCTACGGGCCGCCTCAGGCAGTATCTCCGCTGCCCGAGGTGCGGCGGGTGATTGACTATGCGATAACGGAAATCCCCCGCGAAAAGATTTTTCTCGGCATCCCCAACTATGCATACGACTGGACTCTTCCCTTCGTACGGGGCGAATCCCAAGCACGGGCGCTCTCCAACGTGGCGGCTGTACAGCTGGCATTGGACAAAAAGGCCGAAATCCAATTTGATGAAACGGCACAGACTCCCTACTTCCATTATTATGAACGGGATCCGGCCACGGGGAACGCACGTGAGCACGTAGTTTGGTTTGACGATGCCCGCAGTATGGATCAGAAACTTCGATTACTCCGGGACTACGATCTGGCCGGCGGCAGTGTTTGGAACATTATGCGGTATTTTCCCCAGCTGTGGCTGGTAATGAATTCGCTGTACACCATCGAAAGAAATACGTGACGTTCTAAAATTCACCGGCATTACTTGACAATTTGTGGATTATATGCTACAATATCTCTCGTAATGAGGGAGTAGCAAGCGCATTCTGTGCGTAGCAAGTCAACATCCTGACCAATGCGTTTGGTCTGGCTTGCTTCAAATTGCGAGACTCATGTGTAACTGTGAAAGCTATGCATGTGTCTGTGTTCGATATCACGCCAAGCATGGTTTATCACATGCTTGGCTTTTTGTTTTCCGGGACACGGCTTATATACGGAAGGCAATTGGCCAACAATACACGTACACCGTCATTTGTCCTGATTATTATTTGTAGGAGGATACAACATTGGCATTCC
Organism: Eubacteriales bacterium; assembly: GCA_045129535.1. Taxonomy (GTDB): domain Bacteria; phylum Bacillota; class Clostridia; order Oscillospirales; family CAG-272; genus SIG701. Next base: position 3,311 of record JBGVJO010000304.1, on the reverse strand, counting down.
ACAACGATGATGTGAAAGACGTGCTGGACACGCTTTCCACCAACCAAAAAAGCGGTCTTACCTCCGAGGAAGTAAGTACCCGCCAGGCTAAGTATGGCCCCAACAAGCTCCGCGAAAAGAAAAAGAAAACTACCCTGCAGCGCTTTTTGGATCAGTTCAAGGACGTAATGATCCTGATCCTCATCGCTGCGGCTATCGTTTCTTTCGTAGTCATCTGCGTTGAGAAAAACTGGGGTGAGCTGTTTGAGCCCGGCTTGATCGTTCTGATCGTTATCCTGAACGCCATCATGGGCGTATATCAGGAAGGCAAAGCCGAAAAGGCTTTGGACGCTTTGAAAAATCTTTCCGCGCCTCACGCCCGCGTCATCCGCGACGGCGAGGAGAAGATCATCGAGGCCGCCGATCTGGTGCCTGGTGACATCATCCGTCTGGAGGCCGGTGACTTTATCCCTGCCGATGCCCGTCTGCTCCACAGCGTCAGCTTGAAGAGCGAGGAATCCGCTCTGACCGGTGAATCCGTTCCCTCCGAAAAGGATGCAACTGCTGCCGTTGAGGAGAAGGCGCCTCTGGGTGACCGTCACAACATGGTCTTCTCCGGATGCAGCGTAACCTACGGTACAGCAACCGCCGTGGTTACCGCTACCGGTATGGATACCGAAATGGGTAAGATCGCCAATTTGCTGGAAGGCGAGGAGGACGGTCAGACTCCCCTGCAGCAGAAGCTGGCTCAGCTGGGTAAATACCTGGGTATCGTAGCCCTAGCTGCCTGTGCCATCATCTTCGCAGTTGGTCTGGCCAACAAGCTGGATCCCCTCCATATGTTCATGACCGCCGTTTCCCTGGCAGTATCCGCCATTCCCGAGGGTCTGCCCGCTATCGTAACCATCGTTCTTTCTATCGGCGTACAGCGAATGGTAAAGAAGAACGCGCTGATCCGCCGTTTGCCTGCCGTTGAGACCCTGGGCGGCGCATCCGTAATCTGCTCCGATAAGACCGGTACCCTGACCCAGAACCGTATGACTTTGACCAAGGCGTACGTGGATGGCGCAGAGGAGCTGGAAGGTATTTGCAATGCCAACTCCGAGGCAATTCAGAAGCTTTTGATGTACGGTACCCTGTGCTGTGACGGATCCGTCGTATTCCACGGCACCGAGGAGCAGCACATCGGTGATCCCACCGAGACTGCCATCGTTTTGGCTGCCCACAAAAACGGTATGCCGAAGGACGATCTGAACAAGAAGCACCCCCGACTGGCTGAGATTCCCTTTGACTCCGACCGTAAGCTGATGTCCACCGTCAACCTCATCGATGACAAGAAGATCGTTATCGTTAAGGGCGCTTTCGACGTAATGATGACCCGCTGCATCGCAGGCAATCTGGATGCCGCCAAGAAGTTTACCGAATCTATGAGCGAGGACGCGCTCCGTGTACTGGCCGTAGCTTACAAGGAAATTGATACGATCCCCGATAATCCCACCTCCGAGGAACTGGAAAACGGTCTGACCTTTATGGGTCTGGTTGGTATGATCGACCCGCCACGTCCGGAAGCAAAGGATGCCGTTGCTCTTTGCCGCCGCGCCGGTATCAAGCCGGTAATGATCACCGGTGACCACGTAGTTACCGCATCTGCCATCGCACGGGAGTTGGGCATTCTGGAAGAGGGCGACCGCGCCATCACCGGTGCAGAGCTGGACGCTATGACGGACACCGAGCTGGACGCACAGGTAGAAAACATCTCCGTATACGCCCGCGTTTCTCCCGAGAACAAGATCCGCATCGTAAAGGCTTGGCAGCGCAAGGGACAGGTCGTATCTATGACCGGTGACGGCGTTAACGACGCACCTGCTCTGAAGGCCGCCGATATCGGATGCGCGATGGGTATCACCGGTACGGACGTGGCCAAGGGTGCCGCCGATATGACTCTGACCGACGACAACTTTGCTACCATCGTTGACGCAGTCCGCGAGGGCCGCGGCATCTATGCCAACATCCGCAAGGTGGTTGGATTCCTGCTGGGCACCAACATCGGCGAGGTTCTCACCGTATTCTTCGCTATGATTCTGTGGCACAAGACGCCTCTGCTCTCTATGCAGCTTCTCTGGATCAACCTGGTGACCGACTCCCTGCCCGCCATCGCCTTGGGTATGGAAGACGTGGAATCCGACGTAATGGATCGCAAGCCCAAGCCGAAGAAAGAAGGTATCTTCGCTCACGGCCTCGGCATCCGCGTGGTGCTGCAGGGCTGCATGTTCGCCGCACTGACGCTGATCGGCTTCCTGTTGGGTGAGAAGGCCCACGGAACCGTGGAAGGCGGCCAGACGCTGGCGTTCATGGTTCTGGCGCTGTCTCAGATCGTACAGGCATACAATATGCGCTCCGAGCACTCTCTGTTCCACATCGGTCCCTTCACCAACAAGACTCTGAATCTGGCGGCACTGACCTCCACGCTTCTCGTAGCGCTGGTTCTCTTTACCCCCTTGAGCACCATCTTCGGTCTTGTTATCCTTCCCTGGAAGATGTATCTGATCGGTCTTGGCCTGATTCTCGTACCCTTCGTAGTTATGGAACTCTCCAAGGCACTGGGCCTGATTAAGAAAAAACACTAAGTAATAAATAGGAGGTGTCACATGTAACAATGCGACACCTCCGCGAGTTTCCCCTTGTCCGCTGATGTGGACATTTTGCCCGCGCCGGGGCAAAAATCGGTGAACCTCGCCGCAAATTCTTGAAGAATTTCAATTTTTTGCGCCATCGACACAAAAAATTGGGGCTGTCACATCAAAATGTGACAGCCCTTTTTTATACGTTCTTTTTCCACGTGGAGGGAGAGAGTGCGATCAGCAAGGGATAGAGCTCCAGTCTTCCTGCCAGCATATCAAAGGACAAAATCAATTTAGAGAGTACGGAGAAATGGGAGAAATTTCCCGTGGGGCCGACCTCACCGAGGCCGGGGCCGATGTTATTGATGCAGGACACCACTGCGGTGAAGGACGTGGTAAAATCCTGCCCATCCACGGAAATGCACAAGACGGATCCAAGGAGCAGAAGCATATAAATAGCAAAATAAGAGGTAACGCCGTAGGCAACCGTGGTAGTAACCGGTGTATCATCACAACGGACGGCACGTACTTCCCGTGGATTGATCTGATGGCGGATTTCCCGGAATGCCGTCTTGATCAAAATGATCACACGGGACACCTTCAATCCACCGCCGGTGGAGCTGGCGCAGGCGCCTATGAACATCAATATCACCAAAATCACTTTAGAGAAGGTGGGCCACAAATCAAAATCCGCTGTGGCGTAACCCGTCG
>JBGVJO010000303.1:0-1304 GCA_045129535.1 Eubacteriales bacterium | reverse complement strand
ATTCCGCAGCAAGCATAGCAAGCCTGTGAGAGCCGCGACCGGGATTCCCGCCATACTCGTTCATGCAAAAGGAAACGGCATTTACCACGGCAGGCGGTTTAGGATACGTCGTGGCTGCATTATCAAAGTATATCATTTCTCACCGCCGCACTTGCCTGCACCCCGCCAATCCACTCACCGTAAGGGATGCCTTTACTGTCAAGCAGACGCTGAATATTTTCCTTATCCGAGCAAATGAAGGATAAACCGTACGCACACCCTCGTGCCGTTACGGAGGGGTCCAAATTTTGTACATCCACGTCAATCCCCCTCGCACCCAACACGTTTTTTGCCCGAAGCGCCAATGTCATACTCTTCATTGTCACTATACACATATTAGAATCTCCATGCTTTTATAGTCTGGTGACAGTATATGTGTTCAGTGATCAATTGCACACAGCCTTACTTGTCCTTTGTCGCCTGATCGGCAGATGATGCATGAACGCGCTTTTCGGCGATATTCCGTTTATGCCTGCGTATGAGACTGCGAACCAACAATGCGGCCACAGCGATGATGACGGCCCAGATGAGAAGATACGGTAAATTCACGATGAAATCTACCGTAAAGTCCTCAAATCCCTCCGATATATCCGCCACCGTCTCACGGAATCCCGCACTGATCCGTTCACCCAACGTCTCGGGATTCACAACCGTTTCCCGTTCCACTTCGGAGATATTCAAAGTAATCGTGCTGAACGCCACGAGATTGTCATAATTATTCAGTTTGGACTGATAGGATTCGATTTGGTACAGCACCTCGGTAATGCGGCTCTGTACGCTGATTACGTCCTTTAGTTCCGTGCATTTCTCAAGAATTCCAAGGAGTGTCTCGTACTCGCTGCGTAAGGCCTTTACGTGGCTTTCCATATCATAATAAGAAAGAGTAACGTCGTTTGCAGTCTCGCTTCGGGAGGTGACGTTGGCGATGTCCGACACGCCGCTGATAAAGGCATCCAGCTTCTCTGCCGGAATGCGGGCTGTCACCGTAGCATAGCGCCGATAATTTTTGTTGTAGTAACTGCCTCCGTCCACGGAAGAAGATTGAATATATCCGCCGAACGAAATGATACGAGCATTCAGCTCCGCCTGGAACGCGTCAAATTCTTTTGTTTCCAGGCGCATCGTTACGTTTTTAATCAACTTGCGTCCTGTTTGCAATCCATCCGTCTGTTGCTCGACGGATGGAACATTATCCGTTTTCTCGACGTACAATGAATCAGCGGCATTGTAAATACCATATGAATCCTTTCCGTTACCGGATGTCT
>JBGVJO010000302.1:0-3129 GCA_045129535.1 Eubacteriales bacterium | reverse complement strand
ACCACACAGTATATACGGGATGGTGCTTATGAAACGATCCATATCACTATGGCAGCTTATGGGATTCGCTGTTACTTCTCTGGGGGGAACGCTATTGCATTTCCTATACGACTGGACCGGGCAAAGCGCGTGGGCTGCGCCCTTCTCCGGTGTGAATGAATCCACTTGGGAGCATATGAAGCTTTTGTACTTTCCTATGTTTATTTATGGGCTGATACAAAGTCGGTTTTTCCGTGACCGGAAGGATTTTTGGTGTATAAAACTGATCGGAATGGTAGTGGGACTAACAGCCATCCCCGTACTGTTTTACACATACAACGGCGCATTCGGCAAATCACCCGACTGGATCAATATTGCCATTTTCTTTATCGCCGCGGCGATAGCCTATCTTTTGGAAAACTGCCTCTACAAAAGACGGAGCATCCGATGCGGCCGCCCTACCCTCGCTTTTGTAACGATGTGTCTGATCGGAATGTGCTTTATCGTCTTCACGTTTGCTCCACCGCATATTCCGCTGTTTAAAGACCCGCTGAGCGGAGCGTACGGCATACAATAAAGAAGGGCGCCATCGGCGCCCTTCTTTATTCTGCGAACAAATTTCTCGTATATAAAAGACTGGTTTTCAGCTTATCGCCATCCGCGCCGCCGTCCGTGGCAACGGGTGATTCCAGTGTAACAGTGCCGGAGTATCCAACTTCATTGAGCCGTCTTACAACTGATTGAAAATCCACCATTCCCTCACCGGGATGATAGATAGGCCGCAAGGTGGAAAAATCCTTTTCCGCCCCGCGAATATCACCGATATGGATGTGCTCAATGCGCGGATAGATATCCTCCGCCTGCCAGATATTCTCGCTCTGTCTATGGAAAAATCCGAATCTGGTGTCAAAGATCAACCCGCACCTGTCGAGATGCATGGACATAGATCTCCAGTTTGAGAGCGGATCCTTCGTGGTACAGGGGACGTTTTCGATCAGAAGTCGAATCCCGTATGGACGTATGATCTCCATCAGCTGCGGCAAAACGGAGATATTGAATTCCACGTGTCCGTCGGAATTCAAACCACCCCAAAGATGGAACACCATACGGCCGCTTCCGGCCATAGCGCCCATCTCACAGTTTTTCTTAAAGTCATCCAATGCCTGTCGTAGCAGGACCTCCGCCGCATCGGTTTCTCCCGTCGCCTTAGCAGCGGCAGCATCGGACAAAAGCGTTCCCACTTCTTTCTCACAATGAATCACGGGAAAAGTCAATCCTTCACCGAGCCATTCGTCAGCAACGGCCTTCATCTGCGGATAGTAGGCGGGAATCATCATAAATTCAGCGCCGTCAATGATTCCCTGCTGCTGCAGTTGTGGGAACAGCTGCGTCACAAGATGAAAATTGTATCCGTTTCGGCGTGAAACCGTAGTTCCGGTGGAACAATATATCATTCGCTTCATTATTTCGCCAACCTTATGCATAAAACGATTTAGTATTCATTTCCTGCATTTTTATGTGTGCGTGATATGGGCAATATCCATAAAATTGCAGGTGTTTTTCCATTTATCAATTTTTTCGGTGAATATTTCGACTCTGTATTTTTAAAGCAATCAAAAGAAATATATATAATCCGCCGTTATTTGGCACTAACATTCAAAATATTCAATCACTTAACCCGTTTTTCTGCCAGAAAATCGTCGGATATGAATGAATATTCGTCCAATCAGTCTTAATCTTCGCGCCAAAAAAGCTGTGATATAATATGTTCGGCACAATACCGACATACCGATTACTGATACTTTCCGTGCCAACTCCTTATAAATGACAGAAAGGCGTATTATGATGTACATAACAGAAACGCAAACAATCCTGGAAAGCGAGACGGTGCAAATCTCCTCTGAATTCCCCACAGATTCCTTGCACCTGACAACGGTACTTATGAAAATACACTGTAACGATCACAGCCACTACGCAATCGGTGTTTTGGCATGTAGCGGAGATCAGCCAACGGATTTTCGCATGGTACACGACGTCACCCGCAATCCGGAAGAGGCAGAATATCTCTTTGACGCCATAGCGAATGGACAAGTCACTCCCTGCACACTTGGTGACATATTGAGCGATCTGCTCGGAAATATATAGTGACAAAAAACAGGAGACAGACGATAACGGTACTGTCTCCCTTTTTGTTTACTTTGAATTATTCCTCTACGATGAACGCCTTGAGGTCATCAAAGAGTGCCTTAACCTCATCCTCTTTATCAGTCTGTGCAGACAGCTTGATAGGATTCAGAAGATCCAGGCTGAAGATACCCATAATGGACTTTGCATCCACAATATAGCGGCCGCTGGACAGATCAATATCGATGTTATACTTGGTAACGGTGTCTACAAAGTTGCGAACATCCTGAATAGAAGAAAGGCGAATCATTACGGTGTTCATATCAATTTACCTCACATATACAAAATAGATTCTACAAGGTAATTATACTTGCTTTTTCATAAATTGTCAAGTGGTGGTCAACCATATTGGGTCTGTGAATTATTTGCGCAGGCGCTTGTCCGAGCGAAGAGCCCATTTGGTACCGATAGTTTGGAAGACCTGCACCATCAGCACAAGCAGTACAACTGCCATCAGCATTACAAGGTATTTATACCGGTGATAGCCGTAATTGATGGCGATCTTTCCAAGACCACCGCCGCCGAGCACGCCGCTCATGGCTGAATAGCCGAGGATCGTGGTCAGTGCAATGGCCGCGTTGGAGATAAGGGATGGCACGCTTTCGGGCAGCATCACCTTTACAACAATTTGCAGAGGAGAGGCACCCATGCTTTGCGCAGCCTCGATAATGTTGGGATCAATCTCACGAAGGCTTCCCTCCACCAACCGAGCCACAAAGGGGAATGCAGCAATTACCAGCGGAACGATGGATGCAACAGTTCCCACCACCGTGCCCACGATGGCACGGGTCAAGGGGAACACGAGGATCATCATAATCAAAAACGGTACGGAACGAAGCAGATTGATCACCACGTTCAAGGTCTGCATAAACCACGTCGGTAAAGGAAGAACGCCATCCTTTTCACCGATAACCAGCAGAACCCCCAAGGGCAAGCCGAGCACAATGGCAAAAAAGGTTGCAAGAA
>JBGVJO010000301.1:0-6727 GCA_045129535.1 Eubacteriales bacterium | reverse complement strand
CAAAAAAATACACCCACCATTGGTTTAGTGAGGAGAAATACATCAATGGTGGGGTGAAAATGGATTGTCAAATTCTTATTTTGCGGCCCATCTTATCACAAATCGGCAGAGAAAACAAGTTCTCTACCGATTGGTACGCTTGCAAATTCTCCGTTACGAACAACAGAGAGACATCCGTCGGGGATATATTATACCATTGTTTCAAGAAACGCGTCGGCCTCGGCGCGGGTTTTAAATATAACGATATTCTTATCGGAATACCGCCCCAGTAATTCCAACACCTTAGGACGGCTGTCGGTACCATAGTTTTTTATGAAAGCGATGAATTCCTCATCCCCCTCCGTTTCCACCCAAGGCATATCGGGGCGGGATTTTCCGCGGCGTGCATCAATCCCCGCAAGACAAACCTCGCGGGAATAATCGAGAAAGAACACCGTATCGCAGGCCGCCAGGCGCATCTCCATGGTAGAGGCGTAGTTTCCGTCGATGATCCACGACTCCTTTTCCATAGTTGCGTGCAATCTTTCGTGAAATACGGCTCTGTCCACCGTGGTGCGATCCGCATTCCAATACATTAAATCCAGGTAATACAGCGGCAGGCCCGTTTTCTCGTGAAGCATGCGGGCAAAGGTACTCTTTCCGCCGCCGGGGCAGCCGATCACGATTACTTTGTTCATATCGCTTCTCACAAAAGCACCCGTTTCACATAGGGGATTTTCCGCAGAATCATCACGATGGCCAGAGAAACGGCAAATGCCCAGACCGCGGCCAGCGGAATGGACAGCCAGGCCATTCCATCGGTAAAGAGCGGTGCGATCCACTGATCGTACAGCCGCAAGATCATCGGATGCAAAAGATACACGCCGCCGCTGGCGGCAGCAAGCACTTTCAAGGCAGGCGATGCGCCCCGCCAGGCAAGCGCCCGCTCTGCGTACATACGCTTAATGCCCATAAAGAAAGCGATGGCAGCCAACACCGTGCCCGGTGCATAAAAGCTCAAGGCAAGAGATATCGCCATATCCCGGGGCAAAAGAAGGGCGGACACCACGGTCACGGCCATTCCCACGGCACCGGCTATGTAAAAGATACGCTCCCGTTTTACGGGAAAACGGTACAGATAACCACCCATGAGGAACAGGAAAACAAAGCCCATTGCATAGGGGAGTTTCGCATTTTCCACAACTGCAGAAAATGTGTCGGATATCCCGGAGCGAACGGCCAACGTGACCAAAGTACCGAGAATTCCGGTAATCCAAAGCGTGTACCGATACTCTCCTTCCGACGCGTGTCGGGCCAAGGACCGGAGCGGAGGCAAAAGCAGCCACAAGCCCGCCAGAGCATACAGATACCACAGATGGGTAGGCTGGGTCAGCAAATACCGAACCACGCCACCCGCATCTCCCCGGGGCAGATCGCCCATCAAACGGTAGAACACATAATACAAAACGGACCACAGAACGTGTATTCCCACAAGGTAGCCGATCCGCCGCGCTATGCGATAGCCCGCAGTCGGTCGCCGCAAAAGATAGTACCCGCTGATCAGAACGAACACGGGCACGGAAAAGCGGGCCAGGGCGTTATATACCAATCCCATTCCCTCCGACGTGGAGGCATGGATCAGCACCACGAAAAAGGACGCGATGATCCGCATCAAATCCGTATCCGTATCGTGTACAGTCTTTAGCTTCGGTTGTACAGCCTGCATAATTCCCTCCCGTTTTGTATTCTATGACACAATTATACAGCAAGCGTGCGTTCTTTGCAAGATACGAGGAAAAATCCACAAAATAAATGCTGTTTCCACGGAACAAAACTCCCTCCCTGCCGTCCAAAAACCATACATTATCTGCGAGGTAACAGAAATTGAAAGAGAAAACGTCTCCACTGAAAAAGCTGCGAAAAAACCGCCTGCTGTTCCGCCTGACGCTGATCGTATTATCCCTCGGCTTGGTGTGCGGCGTATTCTGGGTAGGTGTGAATTGGCATATGTCCTCCTCCGTGAAGGATCGGATTCTATCCCCCGAGGAAGCGGCCTCCCTTAACGCGGACTGCATTCTGGTTTTGGGCGCAGGACTCAGAAAGGACAACTCCCCCAGCCCCATTCTGCGGGAGCGGATCGATCGGGGCATTGGTCTGTACAATTCGGGTGCCGCCCCAAAACTCCTGATGAGCGGAGATCACGGCCGCGTGGGATACAATGAAGTAGGCGTGATGAAAGCACTGGCTGTGGAAGCAGGCATTCCCTCCCAGGACGTCTTTATGGATCACGCCGGCTTTTCCACCTACGAGAGCCTGTACCGGGCACGGGACGTGTTCTGCGCCAACCGGGTGATCATCGTATCCCAGAAATACCATCTGTACCGGGCTCTGTACATCGCCGATCAGCTGGGAATTGAGGCATACGGCGTAGGTGCGGACGTGCAACGGTTCTACGGACAAACCACCCGTGAAATGCGGGAATCTCTGGCCCGTGTGAAGGATTTTCTGTACTGCATGCTCCAGCCGTCACCCACCTATTTGGGCGACACGATTCCCGTCAGCGGTAACGGCGATCTGACCAATGACTAATATAAAAAAGCACTTGCGATTTCCATCGCAAGTGCTTTTGTTTTACGTTTGGGAGTCATCGGAATATTGGTCGTTGAACCAATCGTTGCTAATTTCCCAGTCCTCAGTCTCCTCAGGCTCCGTTGTTTCCTCAGGCTCCGTCGTGTCCTCGGGATCTGTGGTATCTTCGGGATCCGTCGTTTCCTCGGGATCCGTCGTGTCTTCGGGATCCGTCGTGTCCTCGGGATCTGTGGTTTCCTCGGGATCTGTGGTTTCCTCGGGATCCGTCGTTTCCTCGGGATCCGTGGTATCTTCGGGATCTGTGGTTTCCTCGGGATCTGTCGTGTCCTCAGGATCCGTCGTTTCCTCGGGATCTGTGGTATCCTCGGGATCCGTCGTGTCCTCGGGATCTGTGGTTTCCTCGGGATCTGTGGTTTCCTCGGGATCCGTAGTATCCTCGGGATCCGTCGTTTCCTCGGGATCCGTGGTGCCCTCGGGATCTGTCGTGTCTTCGGGATCCGTGGTGCCCTCGGGATCTGTGGTTTACTCGGGGGGAACCGTTTCATACACGTACACGGTTTCACCGGTCACGAAGCCTATATTCATGCCGCCCTGCTCTCGCTCGATAACTTCCATATCCGCCCGGGACGTGGTTTCTTCCGTCGGCTGGGTATTGGAGGTCTCGGCGGGGGGCGTTTCCGTTGTTCCGGGAACATCGGTATCTCCGGGAATCTCGTCCGACGAGTCCGGTACAGTCTCATCCGTCACAGGCGTGCTGTCGGATGCATCCCCCGCCTGGGGATGATCCGTCCCGCCCGGATCCCGATACCCGGCCGCCAGGGTAAATACGGATGCCGCAACAACGGCGATCGCCACCACGGCCGCAAGAATCGCCGCGAGAACACCCTGCCGTCCGTATTTTTCCACGGCGGATGATGCCCATCCGCCCGTCTTACGTTCTCTCATGGGTAATCTTTCCTCCAAAGGGCGTGGGAATCACGCAACGGTCAATCACCACAGTGAGCAGATTCATAAGGAGGATAGCAAAGGGCATTCCCTCCGCAAAGAATCCGAAATAGCGGAACAGTATCGTCAAAACGCCGCATCCCACACCGTAGATCCAATGCCCGGCAGGCGTGGTGGGAGACGTAACCGGATCGGTTGCCATAAAGATCGCACCCAACAGAAGACCGCCCGAGAACAGCTGACACAGCATATAGTTCAGATTGGCGCCCTCAATCTGAGGGAACATAAAGGCCAGGCAGGCCACCGTGCCGATATAGGAAACGGGAATCCGCCAGGAGATCACGCGACGCACCACCAGATAGACGCCGCCGGCCAGAAGCAGCACGGGAAAAATCTCACCGATGCATCCGGCAGTACGGCCGAGGATCAGATCGGACAGGGTCACGCCGGGGAACACATCGTTATGCAGTGCATCCAACGGAGTAGTGACGGACTCCACCTGCGGCAGACCGATACCCGTAAGCCGCTCACCGGGAGCGGTGAAGGTGTGCAAAGCGTTGGGCCACATAAGCAGCACCACTCTTGCCGCCAGGGCGGGATTGATCAGATTGCGGCCCAAGCCGCCGAAAAGGCCCTTGATCACCACGATGCTGATGAACGCACCCACGACAGGCATCCAGATCGGCACGGCCGAGGAGAAGCCCATGGTGAGAAGCAGTCCCGTCACCACAGCGGACAGATCAAAGATCGTCACGGGGCGGCGGCGGATCAGCTGCAGGATCGCTTCAAACAATACACAAGAGGCAACGGATACCACGGCCACCGTCAGAACGCGGGTGCCAAAGGTATATACGCCCCACAAAAAGGCGGGAAGGAGAGCGATGATCACGTCCATCATAAGGGAGTGAGTACGCTCCGAGGTGCGGATAAAGGGAGCCGGGAAAGCCCGAAGCTTTTTCATCGGTTCAATAACCGGTTCAGTGACCGGTTCCGTTTCCGTCTCTTCCACGGAATCGGGAACGACCGTTTCTGACTCGGGCAGAACAGGCGTTTCCTCCGCTGAGTCAGCGGTTTCCTCTACTATATTTTCCTCCGGAAGATCGGGGGCCTCGGAGGAGACTTCGTCCAGCTGCACGGCAGTTTCTTCCGACGGTGTCGGCTCTGCCGCTACCGTCTCTTTCTTCTTTTTATTCTTCTTCACGGACCGCTTCCTCCTTTTCCTCAGATTCGGGAATCACCGTTTCATCATGCGCAGTCGGCAGAGCTGCCAAACCGTTTTTAGCGGCAATCATCTTCTCCCGCACACTCACGCCGCCGGGACAAACGTAGGAGCAGTCCCCGCATTCAATACACACGCGCCCTCCCAATTTCTCCACACGGGACCAATTTCCCTTTTCCGCCGCGCGGGCGATGGCAAAGGGCATCAGGCGCATCGGACACACCTGGGCACAACGTCCGCATCGGATGCACACGGAGGATTCCACCTCGGCCGGAGCGTGTGAGAAGGCCAGAACAGCCACCGTATCTTTGGTAACGATATGGTTCGTATCCGTCACGGCAAGACCCGTCATGGGACTGCCCAGCACGATGCAGGCAGGGGATTTGCGGAATCCGCCGCAGTAGTCGATCAGATCCTGCACCGACGTACCCAGCGGCACGGACACGTTCTTCGGCGAGGCAACGCAGTTCCCCGCCACCGTAACGATCCGGCTCACGTAGGGCATGCCCTGTGCAAAGGCACGGAACACAGCCGCGCAGGTTTCCGCCCGGAATACGGCGTATCCCATATCCGCGGCGCTCTTCCCCAAGGGAAGCTCCCGCCCGGTGATGGCACACAGAAGCGTACGCTCCTCCATCGGATACTTGGCGTCCACGGCGCGACCGAAGATCATCTTACTGCCGTCCAGCAGTTTTTCCAATTTGTTCAGTGCATCCAGGCAGCGATTGTCCACCGCCAGGTAGGCCTGCCGCACGCCGATCGCCTTCAGAAGAATCTTGACGCCGTTGATTACGGCGGCGGGATCCTCCATAAGCAGGCGGTACGTAGACGTCAGATAGGACTCGCACTCCGTGCAATTGACGATAATACGATCCACCCGCCCGATGGCGGATTCAATGACGGCATACACGGGCAGAGATTCCGTCACCATACTGGGAATGCCCGCCCGGCGAATCACGTCCAACAGCTCCTCCCCGTCGGCGTCCTGCAAAGGCTTATCAAAGGGAACGACCGTATCGGCGGTCGTATTCAATCCGTCGGTTTCAATCACGACACCGGTGTACGCACCGCTTAAGGGATCCTCACCCTGACAAATATCCACCACGCGGCCGGACACGCCTGCGTGCACGGGACACCACAGTCCGCCGCCCGCATTACCGAGGGCCTGACCGACGGCCACCGCATCTCCCACGGAGACGAACACCTCCACCTCACGCCCCTCGGCGTGGAGGATAGGCACCGTCACCAAATGGGGAGCAGGCATAACCTCAATGCGCTTACCGCGCGTTTTTTTATGAGAATCCAGGCGGAGTCCGCCGCGGAACGTATACTGCAAAACCGTCACCTCGTGCATCAATGAATTGGGCATACCTATACACAATTATTATACAGGAAAAAAACAGAAAAAACAAGTGTATCCCACAGTTTCTCCCAAAACAGGAAAAAGAGACTGCCGATCCCCCGGCAGTCCCCGTATGTCCACTATTATTTTTTCGTCTTATTGCCAAGCAGGCGGCAATTGGCATAGCCCAATCGGTACGCCAAAAAGCAAACCAGAATCGCCGGCAGAGGAATGAGCAGCATAATGTACTTACCGCCCGGGTTGACACAATGGATAATGCCCATATACATAGCCTGCCACAGCCGACCGATGATAGCTGCCGTACCGCTGCCGAAATCCGCCCAGGATGCCCGGGTCAATTGAAACAGCAAGGTGAAAACGGCAGTCAGAATACCGAAGATGAGATTGGGAACCGACGCGGCCACCCCCAGCCACAGGCCGTGCAAAGAATTGTATTCTTCCCTTCCACCTTCCACGCGGATACGGGCCTTGGCCCCCTCCTCCCAAAGGGTGGCGTAGTGCAGATACAAAAGAAACGCGACGGAAAGAATGCTGGTGATCAGATACACCGTTTCGCTGATCCGCACGCTGGTGAAAGCCAGCAACAGAGCAAGGAATGCCGCACCGAACTGATTGGTGATCAGTTTACGGAT
>JBGVJO010000300.1:0-1509 GCA_045129535.1 Eubacteriales bacterium | reverse complement strand
CGGCTTTTCGCTTGAGGATCTCGAGAATCGTATTCCACATCCGCCCCTCGGCAATAATGAAATATTCGAGGAAGATGTACTTCTCTGCCCGCTCCAATTCTTCAAGAAATACGGGGAACATATCGTCGCCCAAGGGAAAATACTTTACCTCGGTGTTCCCGAACGGAGGACACACCGCCGTGTTTTCGATATAGCGGCTTTGGAAACCGGCTGAAGGACAGTCCTCCCCTATAGAATCCACCGGAGATGCATCCGTTTTCAGTGTGTTTCGCATGGCCTCGTTGATACGGGCCATCTTTCTTTTTTTGTGCTCCGACATACGGTTGCCGCTGAAGATCAGATACAAAAGTCCGCCAAACACAGGGATCAAAAGCACAGTGACCAGCCAGGCGATCTTATACTCTGCACCGTCCTTTCGGTTCACGATAACCAAAGTCAGCACAACGGCAAACACCGTTGACAGCAAGTAGTAAAATACAAAGTATTCCGTAAAACGTACTGCGGCCAAAAACAAAAGAACCAATTGAAAAAGAATCAATGCTGATACGATTACGATCCGGCTAAGCAGAAATTTCAACAGTTTTCTCATTTTACCGCTCCTTGCTTACAGAATTGTCGTGTGATTCCTTCAATCTCATTTTTCATGAAGATGAACCGTCTATGGATACAGTATTATTTTATCGCAAAAGTGAGATCTATTCTACCAAATATTGTGAACAACCATAATGGGAAAAATGAAAAACCCCGGCGTATCCCGCCGGGGTTTATGATCTGGGTTTACAGTCTCGTTCGTTTCTCACACGCTGCGGAAGCCGCGTCCGATAATCTCACTGCTGGTCGTAATGATGATGAAGGAGCCGGGATCGATCTGGCGCACCCGATTGCGAAGCTTGATAGCCTCCATGCGCTTACACACGGTGTGGATCATAGTCTTTTCTTCTTTTGTGAATTCACCCACAACGGAGTTGACGGTCACGCCGTGACCGAGATTCTCCATAATGTAGGAGGAGTTCTCCTCCCGGTTGGAAGTGATCACAAAAAAGTATTTGCAGGTATTAAAGCTCTCAATAACACCATCCACGATAAATGCCTTCGCAAACAAGCCAAGGAGGGAGAAAAGACCCGCTTTTACGTTAAACACGATGAATGCGCTGACAGCTACCAGGAAATCCACGGCCAGCAGTGCCTTGCCCACGTCGATACGGGCGTATTTCTGCAAAATCAGCGCCGCAATATCCGTACCGCCGGAGGAGGCATCGCTGTTGAAGATCATAGCCGAACCGATGGAGGTAAGGAGAATCGCATAAGCCAATTCCAAAAAAGGCTGGTCCGTCAACGGCCCGTTTATCGGCACAATTTTCTCAAGCAGGAAAGTAATCGCCGAGTACAGCATACTGCAATACACGGTTTTGATGCCGGTCTGACGGCCGAGGAACACAAAGCCCAGCACCAAAAGTGCCCCGTTCAGGATCCAGATCCAGGCACCGGGGGATATGGATGTGATATTTC
>JBGVJO010000299.1:0-3111 GCA_045129535.1 Eubacteriales bacterium | reverse complement strand
TCGATGATGCCGTCAGCCTGCGGGAAGAAGTACTTCTCCAATTCGAACGCAGGGGTGATCCAGTTGCGGGAACCGAATACAACCGGCGGAGCATCCAGGTAATCGAATGCCATCTCAGCGATGTTGGAAGCCATATCGCGCATTACGGAGTTACGGTCAACTGCATCACCAACGATGATGATGCGGCCGGTCTTCTTAACGCTCTCCAGAACCTTCTCATAGTTGAAGGGAACGATGGAGCGGGTGTCGATAACCTCAGCGGAGATGCCGTACTCATCCTGCAGCTTCTGAGCCGCTTCCATAGCGCGGTACAGAACCGCACCGATGGTCAGGATGGTCACGTCGGAACCAACGCGCTTAACGTCGGGTTCGCCGAAGGGAACTTCGTAGTACTCGGTGGGAACGCCTTCCTTGTGGAACTCTTCGCCCTTATCGTAGATACGCTGGGACTCGAAGAAGATAACGGGGTCGGTGCCGGCCAGAGCCGCATTCATCAGACCCTTAGCATCGTAAGGAGTGGAGGGGAAGCATACCTTCAAACCGGGAATGTGCGCGGTGAGCGCGGTCCAGTCCTGAGAGTGCTGTGCACCGTACTTGGAACCAACGGATACACGGATTACCACAGGCATCTTCAGAATGCCGGCGGACATGGACTGCCACTTGGACAGCTGGTTGAAGATCTCGTCGCCTGCACAGCCGATAAAGTCAGCGTACATCAGCTCAACGATTGCGCGGCCGCCCGCCATTGCATAACCAACGGCGGAACCAACGATAGCGGACTCGGAAATAGGAGCATTGAAGAAGCGGTGGTAAGGCAGAGCCTCGGTCAGACCGCGGTATACAGCGAATGCGCCGCCCCAGTCACGGTTATCCTCGCCGTATGCGATGGTGGTGGGATCTTCGTAGAACTTGTCGAGGATGGACTCGAAGATAGCGTCACGAACGCCGAACAGCTTGATCTTCGGAATGGGAGCACCCTTCTCATCGTAAGCGTAACGAGCCTTGGTGGCCAGCTGCTTCACGCGAGGATTCTCTTCCTTGGGCATAAGAACGTCGGGCTCACGGCCGGGTTCCATGGAAGGAGTATGGGTGTTGGAGAGCATGAGGGAGGACAGAATAGCGGGATCCTTGTCCATATCCATGCGAGGAGACAGAGTGTCGTCGATCGCCAGAGTGCAGATCTTCATCATGCGGCGAACGATCTCTTCCTCGATAGCAGCGAACTCTTCGTCGGTAGCGATGCCGCCCTCAACCATCTTCTTGCGGTAAGCAGCGATGGGGCAAGCTTCCTTCCAAGCTTCGATCTCTTCCTGGGTACGGTAGGTGGAGGAGTCGGAGGGAGAGTGACCGCTGATACGGTAGGTTGCAACTTCCAGAAGAGCAGGGCCCTTACCGGCAAGCAGCAGTTCCTTCTTACGGGTAGTAGCATCGATAACAGCCAGAGGATCGTAGCCGTTTACGCGCTCAGCGTGGAGCTGGCTTGCGGAGAAGCCGGCGCCCAGACGTGCAGGCATATCAAAGCCCATGGTCTCGCCCTGGGTCTGACCACCCATGCCGTAGAAGTTGTTGAATACGTTGAACAGGATGGGCATACCCTCGTCGGAGTACTTGCCGTCCATGCCCCACAGCTCGGTGATCTGACGCATGCTTGCCATATTGAAGGCCTCAAGCACAGGACCGCGGCCCAGTGCACCGTCGCCGGAGTTGGCAACAACGATGCCCTTCTTGTGGTTAGCACGCTTATACAGAGCAGCACCCAGTGCAACGGGAGCCGCACCGCCAACGATTGCGTTATTCGGGAAAATACCGAAGGGAATGAAGAATGCGTGCATGGATCCGCCCAGACCGCGGTTGAAGCCGGTGGTACGTGCGAATACTTCTGCCAGTGCGCCGTAGAGCAGGAAGTCGATTGCCAGGTCGCGAACGTCGCCCTGCTTCTCCTGTCTGCCTTCTACAACCTTCAGGATGGCACCGCCGAAGAATTCCTTCATGATGTCATACAGCTCTTCCTCCGTCAGCTTGTGAATGGAGGACAGACCCTTTGCGATGATCTCGCCGTGGCTACGGTGAGAACCGAAGGTGAAGTCGTTGATGTCCAGGCAGTAAGCCTCACCAACGGCGGAAGCTTCCTGACCGATGGACAGATGTGCCGGGCCGGGGTTGTTGTACTTGATGCCGTTGTATTCGCTCTTGACCTTGATGTCGTTGAGCATGGACTCGAACTCACGGATGATTCTCATATCGCGATAGATGCGGAGGAAATCATCCTTGGTGTAAATTTTCTTTTCCTGAGCAAGAGTTTTCTTGTACTGGCAAA
This sequence comes from Eubacteriales bacterium, assembly GCA_045129535.1. Lineage (GTDB taxonomy): Bacteria > Bacillota > Clostridia > Oscillospirales > CAG-272 > SIG701. The sequence continues at coordinate 794 of JBGVJO010000299.1, read as the reverse complement.
CCGGGATATCATTGAAAGAGATAAAGCCGGGCTGGAAAACTTTGCCGGGATCCACGTATTGACTCTTAGGCATAACGTTTACTCCTTATATAAATTATAGAATAATCAGATAGAGAACATTTCCTCGCGGATAACTTCGCAAACGGTGGGATGGGGGAATACCAGCTTGCGAACGTCTTCCACGCGTTCCTTCTTGGCAACCATAGCAGCCGCACCGTAGATGATCTCGGATGCGTAGGAGCCGATCATGTGTACACCAACGATTTCGCGGTGCTCACCAACGATGATCTTCACGATACCGTCGCCGCCCTCGTTTTCAGCGATGTAACGACCGCTGTAGCGGAGGCTGATGGTGTGCTCGGTAACCTTCATGCCGGCCTTCTCAGCGGACTCTTTGGTCTCGCCGACGGTGCCGACTTCGGGATTGGTGTAGATAACAGCGGGGATAGCGCGATAGTCCACGCGATCCTTCTTGCCAAGCATATTGTTGATGGCAACTTCGCCTTCGCGGTAAGCGGTGTGAGCCAGCATGCTCTTGCCGTTTACGTCGCCGGCAGCCCAGATTCCGGGAACGGAGGTGCGGGAGCACTCATCGGTTACGATAGCGCCGCGCTCCATCAGAACGCCAACGGTCTCCAGACCGATGCCTGCGGTGCGGGCACGTCTGCCTACGCTGACCAGAACCAGATCGCAAGCAAGAGATTCCTTCTTGCCGTTCAGCTCGTATTCAACGGTGCCGTTGCCGGCCTTGCCGTTGATGGCAGCTACTTTGGCGCCCAGGAGGAACTTCACGC
>JBGVJO010000298.1:0-3290 GCA_045129535.1 Eubacteriales bacterium | reverse complement strand
AAGCTGTACGTATCGCAGGGCTTCAGGAAAACGAGAATCTTTCCTTCGTCCTTTTTGGTTTCTTTTACGAGATACTTGGAGAAGTTGGCACCGCAGAAGGGACCGTATACGAAATCCTTCTCCAGCTCTTCTGCCGTGTTAAACAGGGCAGGGGTTACGTCATAAGTGAATTCACCTGCTTTCCAGCCGAGGACACGGTTTACCGTGCCGGCGTTCAGCAGTTCTGCAGCCTTGGCGAGCAGAATCTCACGAGTTACTTTTTGCATCGCAGATCCTCCAATCTCTTGTTTTCGCCCAGAGCGGCAACCTGCGCCACGAAATCGTTCATCGTAGCGGCAAACTTGGCGCCCTCAGCAGCGGATACCCACTCAACGCGGGTGCGCTCCTTCTCGATGCCGAGGAAGTTCAGCATGGAGAAGAGCAGAGCCATACGGCGGCGGGTGTAGTAGTTGCCCGAGGTGTAGTGGCAGTCGCCGGGATGGCATCCGCACAGAATCACGCCATCCGCACCGCGCTGGAACGCGCGGAGGATGAACATGGGATTCACGCGGCAGGAGCAGGGAACGCGGATGATCTTAACCTCCGCGGGGTAATTCAGTCGGTTGTTGCCTGCCAGGTCTGCACCGGCGTAAGAGCACCAGTTGCAGCAGAAGGCAACGATTTTCGGTTTATATTCGGTCATTTGCATATTGCATCTACCTCCGCCATAATCTGGCTGCTGGCAAAGCCCTTAAGATCCATTGCGCCGGAGGGGCAGGCAACGGTACAAGCACCGCAGCCCTGACATACCGCTTCGTTAACCTGAGCTACGCGGCGGAGGGCAGTGGTACGGTCGGGCATACGGAATTCTTTCGTAACGTAAGTGATAGCGCCGTAGGGACAAACTCTCTCACAGGAGGAGCAGCCGTTACACATCCATTCGTTGGAGCCGGCCACGCAGGGGTTACCCAGCAGCTTATCCTTGGCCAGAAGGCCGATAACCTTGGCAGCGGCAGCGCCGGCCTGGGAAACGGTCTCGGGGATATCCTTGGGGCCCTGGCACGCACCGGAGAGGAATACGCCGGCGGTGGGGGATTCAACGGGACGGAGCTTGGGATGGGCCTCGGTGAAGAAGTCGTTGGTATCCATGGAGGCGGTCAAGAGGGTAGCCAAAGGACGTGCGGATCTGTCCGGCTCGATAGCGGCGGCCAGAACCACCAGATCGGCCTCGATGTGCAGCTGCTTGTCAGCCAGCAAATCGGATGCCTGCACCATCAGCTTGTCGCCCTCGGGGGAAACCTTGCCCACCATACCCTTCACGTAATGCACACCGTATTCCTCAACGGCACGGCGGTAGAACTCGTCGAAGTTCTTACCGGGGGTACGCACGTCGATATAGAATACGTATACGTCGGTGTCCGGATACTTATCGCGGATCAGCATAGCATGCTTTGCGGTGTACATGCAGCAGATCTTGGAGCAGTATTCCTTGCCCTTGGAGGCGTGAGCGCTGCAGCGGGATCCTACGCACTGTACAAACACGATCTTGTGAGGATGCTTTCCGTCGGAGGGACGAAGCAGCTTACCGCCGGTGGGGCCGGCTGCATTCATCAGACGCTCCAGCTCCAGGGAGGTGATAACGTCCTTGGACTGGCTGTATGCATACTCGTCGAAGGGCTTCATGGAGATGGGATTGAAGCCGGTAGCGGCCACGATGGCGCCGTACTTTTCCTCAATGATCTGATCCTTCTGGGTGAAATCGATGGCACCTGCGGTACAAACCTTGGCGCACACACCGCACTTGCCGGTCTTCAGCATGGTGCAGTAGTCTGCATCGATAGTAGCTACCTTCGGCACGGCCTGTGCGAAGGGAATATAGATGGCACGGCGATTGTCCATGCTCATATTAAATTCGTTGGGAACCTTTTTCTGGGGACACTTTTCCGTACAAAGACCGCATCCGGTGCAGGCGTCCTCATTTACGAAGCGGGCCTTCTTCTTGATCTGTACGGTGAAGTTGCCCACGAAGCCCTTGATATCCTGCACCTCGCTGTAGGAGAGGATGCGGATGTTCTCGTGCTGGGCGGCCTCAACCATCTTGGGGGTCAGAATACAAGCAGCGCAGTCCAGGGTGGGGAAGGTCTTGTCCAGCTGAGCCATCTTGCCGCCGATGGTGGGCTTGGTCTCCACGATATCCACGGGGAAGCCGGCGTCAGCGATGTCCAGAGCGGTCTGGATACCGGCGATACCGCCGCCGATCACCAAGGCGCGCTTGGTAACGGGGGATTCACCGGGAGTCAGGGGCGCGTTCAGGCTTACCTTGGCAATAGCGGCGCGGCCGAGGATCACGGCCTTTTCGGTGCCGATCTCCACGTCCTTATGTACCCAGGAGCACTGCTCACGGATGTTGGCGATCTCTACCATGTAGGGGTTCAGACCGGCGGCCTGAGCGGTCTTGCGGAAGGTGGCCTCGTGCATACGGGGGGAGCAGGAGCAGACAACGATACCGGTGAGCTTATGCTCACGGATCGCTTCGGCGATCAAATCCTGACCTGCCTGCGAGCACATATATTGATATTCGGTGGATACAACCACGCCGGGCTCATAGCGAAGCGCTTCGGCAACGGCCTTCACATCCACTGTGCCGGCGATGTTGGTACCGCAATGGCACACGAATACTCCAATTCTTTGCATTGTGACTTCCTTTCTTATTTGGCGTATTTACGGAGTGCGCTGACGATGGCCTGCTGAGGCAGCTCCTCATCCAGCATTTCGGGGATCTGATCCGGCTTCAGGTGATTCTTGCCCTGCTGACGGATAACCATCAGACGAACGGCCTCCACCAACTTGGCGGGCTCCACGTCGCGGGGACAGCGATCCACGCAAGCGAAGCAAGTCAGGCACTTGTACAGGGACTTGGAATTCAGAAGCGGCTCGATCTCACCGCGCTCAACCATATAAACGAATTCGTGAGGATGGTATTCCATCTCATCGTAAGCGGGGCAGGTACCGGAGCACTTGCCGCAGCGCATGCACTTCAGGGGATTCACACCGCTGGTGCGAAGAATCTGCTCCTTCATGCGATTGGTATTGTTCTCCATAATCAGCCCTCCTTTACGCCGAGCGCTTCCGCCAGCAGTTCGGTGAAGTACACCACGGGCATTTCGCTCTCGCCGTTCTTTTCCAGATTGTAGCGGCACAAGGGGCAAGCGGTCACGATCAATTCAGCACCGTGAGAGGAGGCGCTGTCGAGTACCTTCTTGCTCTTCTTCTGTGCGGAGGCAGGATCCTCCATGGCCACGTAGCCGCCG
>JBGVJO010000297.1:0-1836 GCA_045129535.1 Eubacteriales bacterium | reverse complement strand
ATAATCGCGTGGCCTACCAGCATAACGGAGGAGCCGTAGGTGTGATGGAGAGGAAGAACGCCAACGGTCTTCTCGGAGAAATCGATGTAGGGAATAATATCCGTCATTACCGAGAGAATATTGTTCTGGGAAAGCATAACGCCCTTACCCTTGCCGGTGGTGCCGGAGGTGAATACCAGCAGGGACATCTTGTCTGCATCAATGGGCGCGTCAAAATACGCCTCGGGTGCCTCGGCAAATTTTTCTTTTCCCGCAACAATCAGAGAGGCAAGAGATCTTTCCGCATCTTTTGCCTGCAGGAAAACGGTGGGAGCCGAGAGAGATACTTTAGCGGCGATCGCATTCGCTTTTTCCGCGATCTCCTCTTCGCAGAACAGATACTCGATACCTGCTGCCTTGGCGGTTTCCGCCAGATCCTCCGGGAGCCAATCCCGATCCAGCGGTACAAGAACCGCGCCAATGGACTGGGCGGCAAAGTATACCAGTGCCCACTCGCAGCTGGGCTTGCCGATCAGAGCGCAGTGCTTCCCGGCGCATCCCATAGCCAGCATTTCACAGGCGAGGGCACGCACGTCATCGCGGAACTGCACGAAGGTGATCTTTTCCGTTTCCTTGGAAGCATTGCGGTAGGAGAGATATACCTTTTCTCCATACATTTCGGCGGATTTTTCCACCAGATCCCGCATATTCTCGAATTCGAGTTTTTCGTGTAAGGCTTCTTTCTTCATAAATTGCTTGATACAATTCCTTTTCAAAAAAATATATTTGTTAAACGGTTATTCTACTTCGACTATGCCGCCTTCTTTGACGGTGATGGTCATACCGTCTTTTACATAATGTAAAAACTCCTCGCCCAGTGAGTCAATAACGGGCATCGTTACGCCGTCTACCCAAACCTCGGCAAGAACAGCACCGGCCGCTGCCAGGGAGTCAATCGGATTGGCAAACAGCATGCAGGCGGGATTTTTCTTCATGGCGCAGGCGCAGTAAAGCACCAGACCGCCCGTGGTGGAGCCGATCGTCTGGGGCAGGCAGAGCGCCTTACCGATCAGCGGCTTGCCGTAGAGCTCACGGTTGCTTTGATCGCCGCATTTTACATCCTTGTCGCCGAACTGCAGAGCCATCTGGAAGGAAGCCAGCGTGTTGAAACCCTCGGTGGTGACGACCGCCTCGGCGGTTACCTCACCGGGAGTGATTACTCTTCCTTGAAACTGCTTCATTTGTCGCTACCTCCTGTGATGATCTCAAGAATCTCCGCATCGGTGTGATATCTTGCGCTTGTGTACGTGCGAAGTTTGTTGGAAGACGTGATAACGGGCATTTTCTTGCAGAGAGGATTGTTGATATACATAAGGGGACAAATATACGAAGTGATTATGCCGGTTGCCTTCAATCTGTCGGCATATTCCGTCTCATTGAACGCTTTCAGAACTGCAGGAGCGGCTGTGAATACGGTGGGAATCGTGACCTTCTTTTTGCCTCCCTTCGCCAGTTTTTCCTCTACCTTTACGGTCCAGTCCTTGAGCTGTTCCATAGAAAGGTGGGGGCATCCCACAAAGCAGAGCTTGGGCGCTGCATCGGGATTCTTCCAGATGACGGGGTAGTTGTTCTTGACTCTTTCCAATTCCGCGTCGTCGATGACGTATTCCTTTGCGCCCTCTGCGATCAGGCTGTCGCCCAACTCAACGGCTTCGGGGGTCAGGTTGGCGATGTGATACAGACCGACTGCACCGTTGGAGGCGGTAGCCGCGCCGAAATCCTTCAGATATGCGCAGGCGGCATCGTTCAACTCCGAGCCGATCCACTGATCAAGTCCCACAACGTAGGGAACGTCTT
>JBGVJO010000296.1:0-4853 GCA_045129535.1 Eubacteriales bacterium | reverse complement strand
CCTTGACCCCCGTATGACCGTACGTGATATTATCGCGGAAGGTCTCGTGATCAACGGCATCACCGATAAGGATTACATCAACGAGAAGGTTTACGAGATTCTGGAGACGGTTGGCCTGGTGCGCGAGCACGCAGACCGCTATCCTCACGAGTTCTCCGGCGGTCAGCGTCAGCGTATCGGTATCGCCCGTGCTGTTGTTATGCAGCCCGAGATGATCATCGCAGACGAGCCTATCTCTGCGCTGGACGTATCGATTCAGGCACAGGTAATCAACCTGCTGAACGATCTCCGTGAGCGCATGGGTCTTACCATTCTGTTCATCGCCCACGACTTGTCGGTAGTTAAGTACTTCTCCGACCGTATCGGCGTTATGTACTTCGGTAAGATGGTAGAGCTTGCTGATTCGGACGAGCTTTTCAAGAATCCTCTGCATCCTTATACGAGATCTCTTCTGTCGGCAATTCCGTTGCCCGATCCCGTGTACGAAAAGCAGCGTACGAGAATCCACTACAATCCCATTGCGGAGCACGATTATACGGTGGATACTCCCTCCTTCCGTGAGATCACTCCCGGACATTTCGTGCACTGCAACGATATGGAAGAGGAAAAATACAAGCAGATGATCAAGTAACAAATGGACGGTTAAAGAGCAGTGGAACAGGAAACCAAAGTAACCATAAAAAAATATGCCGTTTGTTTTGGCGTGGAAGCGGTTATCGCATTCCTTGTGATTTGGTCGAAGGGATTTTTCACGTCAAGTGCGGCGGTAAACATCCAGATCCTATCCGACGCGTTCTTCGTATCGGGCGTATTGATGACGCTTTTTGCGGGCATGCTGTACGTCAGCAGTGAAGGCGCACTTATAGGTATCGGGTTTGTTCTGAGAAACGTGGTGCTTACCTTTATCCCCATGGGCAGAGCAAGGCACGAGCGTTATGCCGATTACCGCGAGCGTAAGCTCAGCCAGGCAAAAAAGAACAATGACAGATGTATTCTTTTTACCGGACTTTTCTTCCTTGCCATTGGAACGATCTTCACCGTTATTTGGTACGTAAACTTCTATAACGCATAAAAGTATCCCCGCGCATTCAATGCGCGGGGATTTCTTTTGCCTTTGGCTCGGTTCTTCAGTAAATCCGTTCGTTTCTATGATGTTAGGCGATCGTAAAACAACGAGCCTGTCATAAATGGTTAAAATTACCAATATTTGACAGGATTTTTCGTACAGTATTTAGACTGGAAATATATTGTAATTTTACCTTGAATATGGTAAAATATGGATACCAAATAAAGAATCGTGCTACAAAGGAGAAGAGAGAACCAATGGGAAATGGGATAAAAATACTGATTGCTAACGAAAACGCGGAAATGCGTAAGAATTGCCGGGAGGCTTTGAGCCGCGCTGGATATACGAGCATCGACGAGGTGACAAACGGTGCCGATGCCTTGCAGATGATTGAGCGGGTCCATCCCGATGCGGTGATTGCGGACGTGTGGCTTTCCCGTCTGGACGGGATCACCCTGATCCGTCAGGCGTTGAGCCGCAGCTACGGGACGGACCGAGCGCCGGTGTTCATCGTGGTGTCTATGGTTTCCAATCATAATATATTTGTGGAGGCCAGCAACGCCGGGGCGGCCTTGTGCCTGCCTATGCCCATAGATTACAGCGGATTGGTGGATCATATCGGTACTTTGATGCAGAATCGGGGCGGCGCCGTTCCGTCCGGCGGTGCCTCTCAGGATATTGAAACGCAGGTGACCAAGATCATCCATCAGATCGGCGTGCCCGCCCACATCAAGGGATACCAGTACCTGCGTACCGCCATCCTTATGACCATCAGTGATAGCGAGATCATTAACTCCGTCACCAAGGTGCTGTATCCCTCTGTGGCCAAGAAATACGCCACCACCACGTCCCGCGTGGAGCGTGCCATCCGCCATGCCATTGAGGTGGCGTGGGATCGGGGCGATATCGATACCCTCAACTCCTACTTCGGCTATACGGTGCAGAACAACCGGGGCAAGCCCACCAATTCCGAATTCATTGCCATGATCGCAGATAATCTGCGACTGAAATATAAGATCCGCTGAGGCGGAAGGTATGCATCCATAGGAAAAGATCCACTCGCCCTTCGAGTGGATCTTTTCTTTATGTTACGGAAGAAGTTCGATGGTTTCGCCGTCCGTGCGGAAGTGAACGTTTCCCGCCAGATCGGTGCGGAGGATCAGAATCCCTGCCTTTGTGAGGCGGTTGGTTACTTCCTTGTGAGGATGTCCGTAGTCGTTGCCCATACCGCAGGAGATCACGGCATAGGTAGGTGTTACGGCGGCCAGATATGTATCCGTGGTGGAGGAGGCAGAGCCGTGGTGCCCTACCTTCAGAATGTCCGCATCCAAATAACCGCCCGCGGCAGAGCCGTACAGCTTGACTTGCTCCCGCTCGCTTTCCGCTTCGGCATCGCCGGTGAACAAAGCGGATATCTCGCCGTAATCCAGGCGGATTACGTAGCTGTTGTCATTTTCCTCATCGTATTCCCGCAAGGGCGCCAGGAAGGTAAAGCGGGCACGGCCCAGGCTGAATCCCTCACCGGGGGAGATAGTGCGGGTGGGAATATCCTGCTCCTCAATTTCCTCCAGGATCGCCGCATAGCGGGTATCCTCTCCGGAGATGGGCGGCAGGATCACCCTATCCACCTCGCAATGCTCCAGTACGTATAAGGCCCCGCCTATATGATCCCCGTGGGGATGGGTCAGAATCAGGCAGGAGATCGTGTTTCCGCATTCCCGCAGTACGTTGCCGAGATAGGCACCGCTGTCCCGATAACCCGTGTCGATCATCACGGTGCCGTTTTTGGTTTGAATCAGAGCGCTGTCCGCCTGTCCCACGTCCAAAAACCGGATTTCCAGATAATCCGCCTCGGCGGCGGGGTGGAGAAAGCGAAAGGAAAGGGCGGCCGTGACGATCACGGCAAGAATGCTTATGAAAATGATGACACCGCGAAGACTTCCACGGATATTAGACGCGCGCCGAAAAGCCATGGTCCCTCACCTCCTGCGTCGTATATTCTAATTATATACTTCTCACGGGCGGATTGCAAGAGGGAGAAAAGCATTCCGCCAAACGGCGGCAGACAGGGCAGGCGGCCGCACACAACAGGAGCCATATCAGGGAGAAGGGAAGGCAGATCTGCCCCAGCACGTTGCCGGGCACCTCCGCATAATTCCAAACGTGCCATCCCAGCCACAGATTGACGGTGCACCCCACGGCAAATTCCACCAGAGTGATGACGGCCGTGCCGATAACGCATCGGGTGAGAAAGGAAAGGACACGGGCGTACACGTGGAGAATATACAATACGGTAAAGCAGATCCCGCCCGTGATGGTCATAGTCCAGTGGGTGTATCCCCGCCACAGGATCTCCAAGAGGCTGTATGCCGCACCGCCCGTCAGAAATACGGTGGCAAATTCCAATATTTTACGCAAAAAAATCACCTCGTCTTTGTTGTTGACCGAAACGAGGTGATTTATGCGCTGGAATCCTCTATTTTCCCGAATAAAGGCACGGCTTATTCAGCCGGATCCCACTTGCCGGCGTAGGGCGCCAGCATCTCCGCAATGCGGCGGAATTCCTCCGTGTCGCGGACAAAGTCGTATACCTTGTCATTCATGCGGTTCAGCAAAACCTGTGCGTCGTTATCGCTGTCGGATGTGGTGAATTCGGTGCCGTCGGATTTGCGTCCTCGCAAAAGAAGGGAAGTGTGTACAAACTCCGACTCCTTTGCGTATGCAAGAAAGCCAATAGTGTGCTTGGCAGCTTTGAAAAGATGGAAGAAAACATAGGACGTGTCCTGATTTTTCGCATAGTATGCCGCCTGGAGAGAATGGGTTTCTGCCAGGTGATTGTGGTAAAATCCAAAATCATCCATTTCAAACATCAAGTGAAGAAATGCAATCTGTTTGTCGCGCAGTGCGGCGTTTTCCTCTGATGTGTAAAACGGTTCGCCGTTGTCCCCTTTGCGATTGCATGCGAAAATATTATTGGAAAGAAATTGGATAAAATCATCCAGCAGCCGTTTGTGGGCATAATATCCCTCGTCCCCTTGGTGGATCCTGGGAAGAAGCATAGTGCGTGACACAGCCAGGTGCGGCATCCTCTTTGCCAGTTCCACGGCACGTTCCCGATTTCCTTGCTTTGCGTACACAAAGCAAAGTGTCTGTATCGCACTGTGTCGTGACGGATCGTTCACGCATTTTTCAAGAATGATTTCACCTGTCCGAATGACCTCGTCAGTGAAGTTTTTTCGTTCTTCTTCACTGTAATTTGTATTGGACATAAGATAATATGCATTATCCATTCGATCTCCCATAAGCTCGAAGCTGTCCGGATACTCTCGCAATCCTTCGGCGAGAATCTTGTAAGCCTCTGCCCTGTACCCTCTCTTGCTGAAGGTGTTTGCTTTGGCACGAATCTCCTCGATCCGCTTCTGTTTTGCTTCCAGATCAATGCCCAGCAGGGTATCGGACGTGACGCCCAGCAGATTGCACAACGGCGGGATCAGGGACAGATCCGGCGCGGTTTTCTCCGATTCCCACTGGGACACAGCGGATACGGACACACCCAAATATTCTGCCAAAGATTCCTGTGTCATCTCTTTTTCCCGGCGCAGCCGTTTGATATTTGTTCCGATTTGCATAGTCTACCTCCGTTTGGTGATTTGTTTTGGGAATCAGAAGCGCTTCTGTGAGTATATCTTACCAAATCGCCGCGTCTTTGACAACAGAGAATTTCTTAATGAAACATTAAGATACACTTAAATAATTACAGATATACAAAAAAGATGCCGCATTGCTG
>JBGVJO010000295.1:0-1057 GCA_045129535.1 Eubacteriales bacterium | reverse complement strand
CATATCCTCAAAGAGGGGAGCGGCATTTTCGTAATCCCGCCGCAGGTATTCGTCGCACACCGCCCGCAGGCGTCCCGTCGCTTCCACAAAGAAGTCGGGCACCTCGGACAAAAGAACGCATCCCGCCCGATCGCCGTCAGGGGATTCCTCCGCCTCGGCGGCACACATCGCTTCGATCCCGTCGAAGGCGGCACTCATACAGTCGCAGGAATCGGCCAGGGGCCGATCGTCGGGCAAGGCCCCCCGTGCCGTCTCCGCAAAGCGGAGAAATTCCGAGCGTGCGAGGGTAGCGGAATAGGTTTCCCTGGCCCGGTCGGGCAGGTTGTGGGCCTCATCAAAGAGGAAGATGTATTTCTCTCCCCGATCCTGCACGAAATACCGCTGGAATCGCACGTGTGGATCGAGAAGATACCCGTAGTCGCACACGATCATATCGCAGTATTCGCTGACATCGAGAGACAATTCATAAGGACAGATGCCGAACTGCTCAGCGATTCGCACCATAAGAGGACTGTCGTATACGCTGCCGCTTTCCAGCACGGCCAAAAGTGCCCGATCCCGCCGCTCCTCGTAGGATTGCTTGCCCACCGGCGCCAGCAGAGGACAACGGCGGCACATACCCCGCTCACTCTCTCCGTTTTTGCGGCGGGGGCAAAGACGCTCCTTCGCCGCAATGCGGCAGCATCGCAGGGAGGGACACTGCTCACTCAGGGTTTTCACCGCATCCAGCGCCACGTTGCCCGTAACCGTCTTGGCCGTGAAATAGAATACCCGATCCGCATATCCTGCCCCCAATGCCCGCAGGGACGGGTACACGCCGGACATGGTCTTACCGATACCCGTGGGGGCGCCGGCCAGAAGCCGACGGCCTGTCCGCGCACAACGGAACGTTTCCTCCATCAGATCCCTCTGTCCCTCACGGATCGAGGGATAGGGGAAGCGAAGCGCTTTCAGCTGTGCCCTGCCCTCTCCCAGGCGACGGGCCTCCAACACCAGAAAAGGGGCGGCGCGCTCAAACAGGGCATCCATCGCCCGTGCCAGCACGGTGCGGGCAAAC
>JBGVJO010000294.1:0-1925 GCA_045129535.1 Eubacteriales bacterium | reverse complement strand
TACCCCCACAGCCACGGCGTTGGACAGATTGAGGCACCGCTGGCCGGGACGCATGGGCAATCGCACGCAGCGCGCGGGATGTTGTGCGGTAAATTCCGTGGGCAGCCCGGCGGTTTCCTTTCCAAAGAAAAGATATACGTTTTCAGGATATTGAATATCCGTGTAGGACTGTTTTGCTTTGGACGTGAAGCAGTAAAAATCCGCATCCGGATGTTTTGCGAAAAAATCATTCAGTCCGTCGTAATAGGTAATGTCCAGACTGTCCCAGTAATCCAGTCCCGCCCGCTTCAATTTGGCGCTGTCGATGGCAAAGCCCAAGGGGCGAATCAGATGAAGCGAGGCACCGGTGGCGGCACAGGTGCGGGCGATGTTGCCGGTGTTCTGCGGAATCTCCGGCTCAACGAGTACGATGTTTACTTTTCCCATATATATCCTCACACAATAAACGTTTCGATTGGTAAAATGCTGTGTACATTATACTATACGTGGGGTAAAATTGCAAGAAAACGTACTGTTTGTCAGGATTTTGCCGCTTTTTATAATAAATTTACAATTCATCTACGCAATCTGCTCAAAAATGTAGTATACTAAATAAGATGTGTTAGTACACCCTTATCCCGATAAAAATCTTTTGAGAGGACGGCATCCTGCGGATGCCATCGGCAATCATGAGTTTAATTACAAAACTGTTTGGAACATACAGTGATCATCAGATCAAGAAGATTCGTCCCACCCTCGCTCAGATCAACGATCTGGCGGAGCAGTACCGATGCCTGTCTGACGCGGAAATGGCTGAACGCACTGCTAAATTCAAGCAGAGCATTGCAAGCGGCTCTGCCTTGGACGACGTTCTGCCCGATGCCTACGCCCTCGTTCGCGAGGCGGCTGACCGTGTGCTGGGCAAACGTCCCTTTGACGTGCAGGTACTCTGCGGTATTCTTTTGCATCAGGGCCGCGTGGCGGAGATGAAGACCGGTGAAGGTAAGACGCTGGTGGCTACCTTGCCGTCCTATCTGAACGCTCTGTCCGGCAAAGGCGTGCACGTGGTTACCGTCAACGAATACCTGGCACGGCTGGGCTGTGAGGAAATGGGTCGTATCCACGAGTTCCTCGGCTTGTCCACCGGCCTTGTGATTCACGACCAGAGCCGTGCCCAGAAGCAGTACGCCTATAATTGCGATATTACCTACGGTACCAATAATGAGTTTGGCTTTGACTATCTGCGTGACAATATGGCCCTTTACAAAGAGCATCAGGTGCAAAGAGGGCACAATTTCGCTATCGTGGACGAGGTGGACTCTATCCTCATCGACGAGGCCCGTACGCCTCTTATTATTTCCGGTGCCGGCGAGAAGATCGACGAGCTGTATGACCGCGCGGACAAGTTCGTGCGTACTCTGTCCAAGTTTGTAATCAAAGAACTTGATGCCAAGGAAGACCACGATGATATCGCCGCAGATTATATCGTAGACGAAAAGGCGCGCAATACCACGATGACGGCATCGGGTATTGAGAAGGCGGAAAAGTTCTTCGGCATTGAAAACTTCTCCGATACCGAGAATGCGGAAATCTCCCATCATATCTATCAGGCACTTCGCGCCTACGGTGTTATGAAGCGGGATATCGATTACGTGGTCAAGGACGACGAGGTTCTGATCGTTGACTCCTTCACGGGACGTATTATGCCCGGCCGCCGCTTCTCCGACGGCTTGCATCAGGCTATTGAGGCCAAGGAGCGTGTGGAGATCCAGAAGGAAAACCGCACCGTGGCTACCATCACCTTCCAGAACTATTTCCGTATGTACAAAAAACTGTCCGGTATGACCGGTACGGCTCTTTCCGAGGAAAACGAGTTCCGTGAGATCTACAATCTGGACGTGGTGGAAGTGCCCACCAATAAGCCGATGATCCGCACGGATCACCCG
>JBGVJO010000293.1:0-7639 GCA_045129535.1 Eubacteriales bacterium | reverse complement strand
GAAACGGTGACAATGGTGAACCGCTGCCTGAAGCGTGCTGTGGATTCCAAGGGAATCATGGATGATTGTATCACATGGCCGGATAATCTGGCGGATTCTTGGTATTACTATGAGATCATTGAAGCCGCCAACTATCATGACTATGTGCGTAGTCATCGTGAGGTTGAAGAACAGACCTTTAACTATGAGGATTGGACATATCTGTATCCTCCCATCGATTGGGCATGGGTGGAACGTGAATGGCTCCTGATTCATACTGGCGAATGATTTGCTAAAAAGAGCATCCTGTGATTTCATCAGCAATCGCAGGATGCTTTGTTTTTCAAATACTGTCCGGATTCCCGTTCATCCGATCCCGTCCCCACCAGTCGGGCATCATCTCGCCCAAGGTGACATATCTCTCCGTTTCCGGATCCAACAGAATCTGAATCTCCCCGCTGTGCTTATGGAGCTGCATCATAAATTCCCGACAGGCGCCGCAGGGTGTTCCTACCTGCCCGTTTGGCATAACGGCTACCACCTTGTCGATGTGATTCTCCCCGTTTGTGATCATGTTGGCCATGGCGTTGCGCTCTGCACACATGCCCAGGGAGGAGCAGGTGTCAATGCACACGCCTACATAGATGTTCCCCGCCTTTGTCAGTATGGCCGCGGCTACTCCGCCCGCGTCCATAAAGGGGGTGAGCACTCGCCCATTTTGCACTTGCCGTGCCCGATCGTACAAGATTTTCCAAATGGATGACATCGTGTGTCTCCTTTCGCTGCTGTGATTACCTACATTATACATCACATCCGTGGTGCTGCCAAGGTAAATCGGAGAAAATCTTCCGTTATCCTCTTCGTTCACAAAATATGCTTGCTCTTTGGGGTGAAAAATGCTACAATAGACGCAGTATTATACAAGGAGCGTATCCTATGGAAGATAAGAGAGTCAATGCACCCGCCGAGGAGGAGCTTTCCTCCGCCTCTGCCCGCATTATGCGGGGGCTGGGCTTGGATAAGGAAACCCGGCCGGAGATCGAAGTAGAGCCGGTGGGATTTTTTGAAAATTACTGGTATCATCACAAATGGACTACCATCATCGTGGGCGTGGCACTGCTGATCGTCCTCATTTGTACCATGCAGATGTGTGCAAGGGAAACTCCCGACGTGTACGTTATGTACGCCGGCCCCGGATTTTTGACGGCGAACGAGGCAAGGGAAGTGCAGAACTCCTTCCGTCAGGTGATGGAGGATTATAACGAGGACGGAGAGCGGGGCGTGATGCTCAACGCCATCAATTACCTGACCGATGCACAAATCAAAGAGAAGCTGGACGCCGCCGAAAAGGACGGCGTGGACCTGATCATCGATTATGCCGGCAACAATGACGCCTACGAGCGCTTCAGTCTGGAGGTGCTGGCCGGTGAGTCCGTGATCTGCATACTGGATCCTTCCTTCTACGCCCGTCTGAGAGGGGCGGAGGCACTGATGCCTCTGGAGGAAGTATTGGGATACGTGCCCGAGGAAGCCATTGACGAGTACGGCATCCGCTTCCGGGATACGGCGTTCTCGGAATTCTTCACGGCAACCCACGTGTTCCCCGAGGATTCTATCCTTTGTATCCGCCGCGTGTCCGTTATGTCCGCCTTCAAGGGACAGAAAAAGACGGAGCGTGCCCACGCGTATCATACGGAACTGTTCCGTTCCGTTGCGGAATTTTCCCTGCCCGAATGACGTTGTGAATACATAAGAGCCGACGGATGCTTTTTGCGGAGCATCCGTCGGCGATTTTTTTGAAAAAAGCCTGAAAATAAAGCGTAAATGGTAAAAAAACTTCTTGACATTCCACCCCGGGAGTGCTATAATAGACGTACCTCGCGCAGAGGTTCTTTTTTCGTGCGAAAAAATACGTCTGCAAATGAGGGAGGTACACGGCGTTAAGCCAAATAAATACTATCAGGAGGTGCCGACAACATGAGAGTTAAGATCACTCTCGCTTGCACCGAGTGCAAGCAGCGCAACTACAATACCAAGAAGAACAAGAAGAACGATCCGGATCGTCTTGAGCTGAACAAGTATTGCCGCTTCTGCCACAAGCATACTCTCCACAAGGAATCCAAATAATTAGGTGAAGGAGAACAGCCATGGCTGAGAACGAAAAGAAGGTTCCCGAAACTGCGGAAGTTTCTGAGAAGGAAACCAAGGCGGTAAAGAAGGAAACCAAATCCAAAAAGGATAAGAAGCCCTCTCGCGTGATCGCTTGGTTCCGGACAACCAAGGCAGAACTGAAAAAGATCTCGTGGACTCCTAAGAAGACCCTTGTCAAGAATACGATCATCGCACTGGGCGGTATGGCTGCTCTGGGCGTTGTAATCGCTCTGCTTGATTTCGTCTTCAATAGAGCTATCGCCGCCCTCAGCATCATTTTCTGAGGGGTGACAAAACGTGAGCGATATCAATGAGATGAATGCGGGTCCGAGATGGTATGTTGCTCATACCTACTCCGGATACGAAAACAAGGTTAAGATGAACCTTGAAAAAATCGTTGAGAACAGAGGCCTCGGCCATTTGATTTTCGACGTACGCGTTCCGGTCGAGACCATTGTGGAATCGGACGGAGGCGTAGAGCGCGAGATCGAAAGCAAGATCTTTCCGTCTTACGTGCTCGTAAAGATGGTCATGACAGACGAAAGCTGGCACGTCGTCCGCAACATCCGCGGCGTAACGGGCTTCGTTGGCCCGGGATCGAGACCCGTTCCCCTGACCGATGAGGAAGCTGCCGCCATCATCAAGGAAGACGTTACCGTATCTACGGTATCCGCTATCGCCGTTGGCGATATGGTGGACATCGTGGAGGGTATCTTCACCGGATACAGCGGAAAGCTCAGTGAGATCTCCCCGGATGGGTCCGAGGTCACCGTCATCGTGTCTACTGTCGGCCGTGATATGCCGATCAACCTGGACATCAAGCACATCCGCCGCGCGGACAAGGCCTGATCTCCGGTACAATAATCGGGAGCCGGCATCCCGGGTTACACCGAATTGCCGGGTCGTGGGAGGAAGAAAATTTTACTTAATTCTTCCGTCATAAACCACATATGGAGGATTTCTTTTATGGCAAAGAAAATCGTTGGTTACGTAAAACTCCAGCTGCAGGCGGGCAAAGCTACTCCCGCACCGCCGGTTGGTCCTGCGCTCAGCCAGTACGGTATCGCAATTCCCAACTTCACCAAGGAATTCAACGAGCGCACCAAGAATGACATCGGTTTGATCATTCCCGTAGTTATCACTGTATACGCAGACCGTTCTTTCACGTTTATCACCAAGACCCCGCCGGCAGCCGTTCTGATCAAGAAGGCTTGCGGCATTGAGACCGCTTCTGCTACCCCCAACAAGACCAAGGTTGCTAAGCTGACTTTGGACCAGGTTAAGCAGATCGCTGAGACCAAGATGCCCGATCTTAACGCAGCATCTCTGGAAGCAGCTATGAGCATGGTTAAGGGTACCGCCCGTTCCATGGGTATCACGGTGGAAGAATAAGGAGGACGCAGAGATGAAAAAGGGAAAGAAATATAATGACAGCGTAAAGCTGCTTGAGAAGGCTAAGCTTTACGAGCCCCTTGAGGCACTGGGTCTGGTTTGCCAGACTTCCAAGGCTAAGTTCGATGAGACCATCGAGCTCCACGTACGTCTGGGCGTTGACTCCCGCCACGCTGACCAGCAGGTTCGCGGCGCAGTAGTTCTCCCCAACGGTACCGGTAAGACCGTTCGCACCCTGGTATTTGCTAAGGGCGACCGTGCAAAGGAAGCTGCTGAGGCAGGCGCAGATTATGTAGGTGAGGCTGATCTCGTTGAGAAGATCACCAAGGAGAACTGGTTCGAGTTCGACGTAGTTATCGCTACCCCCGACATGATGGGTACCATCGGTCGTCTGGGTAAGGTCCTCGGTCCTAAGGGACTTATGCCTAACCCCAAGGCCGGCACCGTTACTATGGACGTTGCCCGCGCTGTTCAGGAGGCTAAGGCCGGTAAGATCGAGTATCGTCTGGACAAGACCAACATCATCCACTGCCCCATCGGTAAGGCATCCTTCGGCGTTGAGAAGCTCTCCGAGAACTTCAACGCTCTCATGGGCGCTATCATCAAGGCAAAGCCCGCATCCGCAAAGGGTCAGTATATCAAGAGCTGCGTTATCGCTTCTACGATGGGCCCTGGCATCCCTGTAAACGGTGCCAAGCTGTAATCGATCATCGATTTCATGAAAATAAAACCGGAAGGCAATCGCCTTCCGGTTTTTGTTTTGGTATTGAAATACGCAATGGTTACACGGGGACAACGTGTTTTTTCATGACTGCTCCAAGTAACCAACAGTTGAGTGAATACCCTCTGTTTGGTTGAGTGAATTTTGATTTTTTCAACTGTTGTTATCTTCACAACCCAGACTTGCGGTGGTATAATTTAGCCATCAAAAGAAAGGAGTTTTGATTATGAACACAACGTTAGGTACAAGAATTGCAGCTCTTCGCCGCGAAAAGGAATGGAAGCAGGATGAGCTTGCCGAAAAGCTTGGAGTAAGTCCTCAAGCCGTAAGCAAATGGGAAAATGCCCAGACCTGTCCCGACATATCCCTGCTTCCTCTTCTTGCAAAGATTCTCGGTGTAAGCGTTGACGAGCTACTTACGGGCAAAAAAGAGGAAGCCCCCGCAGTACGAATGCTGCCCGAAAACGAGAGGAAGGATATAGGGGACATGATGCTCCGCATCGTGGCCACAAGTGCCAATGGCGATGTTGCCCGGGTAAATCTTCCCCTTGCCATCATAGAGGTTGCGATGGATAGCGGACTGAATTTGTCACAGTTCTCAGGAAATGAAGCACTCAAAAACATAGATCTGAGCCGAATCATGAATATGGTAAGGCAGGGAGCCATCGGAAATCTTGTAGAGGTTGAGGGTGCTGACGGCGACAGGGCTCAAGTGTTTGTAGAGTGAAATATGAAAATAACCATAAATGATCGTACCGTTTTTCTATTTCCCACAGGATGTATCGCCAATCGCATCACAGCAGGAATTGTTTGCAGAAAGTTGAAAAAAGAAGGAATACGGCTGACGAGAAAACAAGTCTCGCTATTTATTAATGAAATCAAGCGGTATAAAAAGAGCCATGCCGATTGGAATCTCGTTGAGGTCGATAGCAAAGACGGAGATAGGGTGACAGTGAAGATATAAAAAATACGAACCATAGCAAAAAACTTGACTCATAAACAAAGTGCAGCGAAACTTACCGAAAAGTCTCGCTGCACTTTGCCTGTCTTATTTGTTTGAAGTTTTCTGGAAAGGGTACGGGGAAACCTCTTTGCAAAGAGGTTTCCCCGTTTGTAATTATTGATTAGTACGCTAAACCCTGCCACCTCATGGGGGTAGCTACCTTCAGGAAGCCGGCGATGTTGGCACCTGCAACCAGGTCGCCCTCCATACCGTATTCCTTTGCGGCATCCAGAGATGCCTGATAGATGTTCTTCATGATGGTGCGGAGCTTTTCGTCTACCTCTTCCGCAGTCCAGCTGAGACGCATGGAGTTCTGGGTCATTTCCAGACCGGAAACAGCTACACCGCCGGCGTTTACAGCCTTGGAGGGAGCAACGACTACGCCGTTCTCCTTCAGGTAAGCGATCGCTTCGTTGGTGGTGGGCATATTGGAAACTTCCACGTAATACTTCACGCCGTTCTCCACGATCTTCTTGGCGTCTTCCAGATGAACCTCGTTCTGAGTAGCGCAGGGCATGAGAATGTCTGCCTTAACGCCCCAGGGCTTCTGGCCTGCGAAGAAGGGAACACCGAACTTGTCAGCGTAATCCTGAACCTTGTTGCGGCCGGAGGAACGCATTTCCAGCATATAATTGATCTTCTCGGGGGTATTTACGCCGTTCTCGTCGTACACGTATCCGTCGGGACCGGAGATAACCACAACCTTACCACCCAGCTCGGTGATCTTGGAAACGGTACCCCATGCCACGTTACCGAAGCCGGAAACAACAAAGGTCTTGCCTTTGATTTCCTCGCCGAGAGTCTTCAGCATTTCCACGGTGTAGTAAACAGCGCCGTAGCCGGTGGCTTCGGGACGGATCAGAGAACCGCCGCTGGAGCGATCCTTACCGGTGAGCACGCCGCCGGAGTACTCGTCGCGCAGTCTTCTGTACTGGCCCATCATGTAGCCGATCTCACGGGAGCCAACGCCCAAGTCGCCGGCGGGAACGTCGGTGTTGGGGCCGATGTGCTTCTGCAGTTCGGTCATGAAGCTCTGGCAGAAGCGCATGATCTCGCGATCGCTCTTGCCGTTGGGATCGAAGTCGGAGCCGCCCTTACCGCCGCCCATGGGCAGGGAGGTCAGGGAGTTCTTGAAGGTCTGCTCAAAGCCCAGGAACTTCATGATGGAGAGGTTTACGTTGGGAGCGAAACGGATGCCGCCCTTGTAGGGACCGATGGCGGAGTTGAACTGTACGCGGTAGCCGCGGTTTACCTGCACCTTGCCGGCATCGTCTACCCAGCTTACGCGGAACATGATTACGCGCTCGGGCTCAACCATGCGCTCAAATACGCCGGCCTCGATCAGGTCGGGGCGAACGTCAGCCACAGGGGACAGGGATTCCAGCACCTCGGCAACGGTCTGGAGGAATTCGGGCTCGCCGGGATTGCGGGCCGCGGTTCTTTCATATAAATCTGCAAGATATTCGTTACGAATTTTCATTTTTGTTGGCTCCTTTCAGCATTTACTGGATTAGTTTAGCACATTTTGCGGGGAATTGCAATAGTGAATTGCAAATTTTGCACAAAAAGGGACAATTTTCTCACAAAAAAACATTTTTTTGCAGGATAGAATGGGAAAAATTCACCCACGTCCCAAAATATGTATGCATTGTCATGGAAATTCAGTACATACGAGTGGCCGTTATCCCATCGGGCGGAAAAGGAAATTGCCCAAAAGTACTGAAAAATGTGCATTTATGCTTGCATACGGGTGGATTTTGTGATATACTTATCCTTGTGGCGGGGAAGTGCTCTGTGGCAAAAACCGCCGACTATAGGATACTTGCTGAGATGAAGTCAGCGATTTCGCGAGAACCGACGCAGAGAGGATGGCCTTGGCTGTGAGCCGTCTGTCGGTTGCGGGAGAGCATTTCGCTTCGGAGCATCCGGGATGAAGCTTTGCGGTAGTCTCGGACGGGCGTTCCCGTTACAGAACGATTGAGTGTTGGCTCTTGCCGGAAATCGGGTGGTACCGCGGTGCGATTATTTCGCCTCGTCCCGTTTGTCGGCGGGGCTTATTTTATTTTCCGCCTCCCAAAAATCGATTTTGTAAATCCAAATAAGGAGTTTATCATAATGAAGGAAACACTTCTGAAAATGAAAGAAGAAGCCCTGGCGGCGCTGGCTGCACCGGACGCGGATCTGGAAACTCTCCGTATCCGTTATTTGGGCAAGAAGGGCGAATTGACTGCCGTTCTGCGCGGTATGGGCAAGTTGAGCGCCGAGGAGCGCCCCGTGATCGGTCAGATCGCAAACGAGGTGCGTGAGGCTATTGAGAACGAGTTGACTGCCCGTGCGCAGGAGCAGAAGACGGCCGCTTTGGCAGCCCGTCTGAGTGCCGAAAAGCTGGACGT
>JBGVJO010000292.1:0-2445 GCA_045129535.1 Eubacteriales bacterium | reverse complement strand
CTCGCAAACGTCCCCACTTCGATACGTCTCCGTACACCAATGTGTAGTATACCACATCGCCCACGAAAATGCAAGGGGATGGCACAACATTCCATAAAAAGAGGCGGAATTATTCCGCCTCGTCAGGATCTGCTTTCAGTCCCTGCAATTCTTTCATGAAGGTTTCCACGTCCTTGAACTCGCGATACACGGACGCAAAACGCACGTAGGCCACCGCATCCCGCTTCTTCAGCTTTTCCATGGCCAACTCACCGATCTCACGGGAGGGAATCTCCCGACGGAGGGAATTCATAATCTCCACCTCGATCTCGGCGGCGATAGCTTCCGCGTCCACCGGACGCTTCTGGCAGGCCTTCATAAGACCGCCCAGGATCTTATTCTTATCAAAATACTCCTTCGTGCCGTCTTTCTTGACGATAACCGGCTGGAAGGCCTCGATGATCTCATAGGTAGTGAACCGTTTCTGACATTGCAGGCACTCACGGCGGCGGCGGATGCTGTCGCTCTCTTCTACCGGTCGGGAATCGATTACTTTACTGTCCGTGTAACCGCACATAGGGCATCTCATAAGGCAAACTCCTTTGCTCATCTGCATCGAGGGATTCTGTTGTTCCGTATTATATCACAAATTCCCTTTTTTGTCAATGCGTTGACGGTTCCTCAAAAAAATATCTACATATTGTGTTTTTTGGGGAACATTTATCTTTTCCACTCCGTCCAACACACAAAAGAACACTCGGAGGTATCCGTATGAAACACATTATCGCTGTATTGCTCGCGCTTTTGCTGATTGCATCCATGGCCGCCTGCCATCCGGATGTACCGGATACACCGGCTGTGACCGATCCCACGGCAACCGATCCGCCCACGTCGGAGAATACGGAACAGACGGATCCGCCCGCCACAGACGTTCCCTACCTACCGATCGATCCCGCACCCGGTTTTTCCGCTTTGGAGAAATTGGAAACCTCTTACCGTTGGGAAGCCGCCATTCTTAAGGGATCGCCCATCGGCGGAGACGTAACCCTGTACGTGTTGGATATCGGACTGACCTATTACGCGGTTCACCAGCCCGCCGATGCGGAAAGTGCTGACTGTTACCGAGGCACGCTGGATCTGCTGGATGGATATACGAACGGGCGAATCGTATCCGTAGGGCCCGGTGCCGGCAGCGGGGAGATCGTGATAACGGTGGTGGCGGAAAAAGACGGGCAGGCCGTGGCGCTGGACTACTTTTGTCTTACGGATTCCATGGGTCTTTTCGTGGTAACGCCCCGGGAGGAAATTCCCGACGTGCCCCTGGCGCGGCTGATTCAAGTGGTGGAGAATCCCGGCAATCTGTCCGTGCATACGGTAAAAATCCCGGTAAAAAGCACAAATACCCGGGTAAGAGACTTCCATTTCAATGACCGGTACCGAATCTACGTCACGTCGGAAGTATTGCAGAACGATGCCAACGGCTATGTGGTGCATACAGACGACTTGTTTATCGTGGATTTGTCCATTGGCGAAATCGTGCATCGGGAAAAGCTGGATATAGACGAAGATCCGCTCGAGCTGATCTACACCGACGACGGATGTGTACTTCTGAAGCGAATGCCCAAAGAAAACGGTGCATACTACGAAACCACCGCCTGCTACAAGATCACCGAGGCGGGTGGCACGTTTACTGTTACTCCCGTGGAATGGGAAGCGTTCCCCTCTGCCGAATCTATCCACCGCTCCCCCAATGGCACGTACGCCGTTTATCAAACCATGGAAGACGGATGGGGCAACGGCGGTATTGACGTGAAATATCCCGACGGATCGGTACGGCGGATTCTCACCAACGTGATGCTGGGTGACTCCCCCGACTGCAAAGCGCAACACATTGTGGACGTGATAGGCTACATACCTCTCGGATTTTTGGATGACACCCATTTTGCCTTTTACATCGGCGGCTGGGAATGGGTACGAGGCTATGGTATCTACGATCTGGCGTCCGGCATGGCCACAGAATACCGGGACGGATACCGTGCACTGACAGTAAGCAACGGCGTTTTGTATATACAGGCCAAGACCGACTACGACGATCGGGACCCCGTACTTCCCGGGGATATTTACAAAGTATATACAGACGGAAAAAGAGAGAAAATGCCCCAGCCCGGTCTTTCCTCTGCCGGATCCTACTGGCTCCGCTATGAATCGGAAACCGTGGGAGAAACGAAGCGCATAGAAAAGAGCACGGTAACGATTCTCTCCTCCGATATGGTAACGGAGCTTGCAAAGTTGGAAATGGTCCGCCCGCTGCACAAAGGGGGCGCGGATTATTACTTCTATGAGAACAACATCGTCTTTATCCAACCGGCAATCGAGTAAAAAGAAACCGCAGGGTATCCTGCGGTTTTTCTTATTACGGCACCAGCCCTACCTCCAGCAGGACGGGATTGTGGTCGGAATGGGTGA
>JBGVJO010000291.1:0-2035 GCA_045129535.1 Eubacteriales bacterium | reverse complement strand
CAAAGCGAAGGCGATCCACCGCCAGTGCTCCACCGGCGGAAACACGGGATGCATCGGCCGCCTCCATCATAAGGGAGCCCATCCGCCGCAATTCCTCCTTCAAAAGGCCGGCGGCAGAGGCCACCTCCGCATTACGGAGGGAATTGGAGCACACCAGCTCACCGAACAGATCGGAAGTATGGGCGGGGGTCTTTTTCTTCGGTTTCATCTCGATCAGGCGGACGGCCATACCGCGGCGTGCTATCTGCCAGGCAGCCTCACAACCTGCAAGACCGGCACCGATCACGTTGATCTTTTCCATTTACGACTCCGTTGTTTCGGGCTCGATTTCCCGCTTGTAGCTGCATCCGTCCTTCTTGCAGACCAAAAGATTCTTACCCTTCTTATGGTACAGAATCTCGCCGCAATCGGGACATTTTTCCTGGGACGGCATATCCCAGGAGGAATAGTCGCACTCGGGATAACGGGTACAGCTGTAGAAGACCGTGCGGCGTTTGCCCCACTTCATCACGATGTCGCCGCCGCATTTGGGGCAGGCCACACCGGTGCTCTTCGTTTTCTGACGGGTAGTTTTGCATTCAGGATACCGCACGCATGCGTAGAACTCGCCGAAGCGGCCGGAGCGAAGCACCATATCCGATCCGCAAGCATCGCACTTGAAGGGAGCAATCTCCGGCTCCTTGGCAGGTGCTTTCTCTGCGGCGGGCTTCTCCAGGGGCTTGGTGTTCTTGCAGGTGGGGTAGTTGGGACAAGCCGCAAACTTACCGTAGCGGCCGTTCTTAATAATCATGCGGGCACCGCACTGCTCGCAGATGATATCGGTTTCCTCCACGGGAACCTCGATATTCTCGCGGGACACGGTTTCCTCGGCACGGGCCAGCTCCTTGGCAAATCCGTCGTAGAAATCGGTCAGAACCGACTCCATGGTGTTATCGCCGTTGGCCACGCCGTCCAGCTTATCTTCCATCTGGGCGGTGAACTTATAGTCAACGATATCCGGGAAGGAGTCCACCATCAATTTGGTAGTCACCTCACCCAGGGGCGTGGGAACCAGGCTCTTACCCTCCCGCTTTACGTAACCGCGGGAGATGATCAGCGTTACAATCTGAGCAAAGGTGCTGGGACGGCCGATGCCCTTCTCTTCCAGGAACTTTACCAGAGACGCTTCCGTATAGCGGGGCGGCGGCTCGGTGAAATGCTGCTGGGGAGCCACGTCCAGGCACTCCAGCACATCGCCCTGATCAAAGGGAGGCAGCTTGGCACTCTTGTCCTCACCGGACTCCTCGGCGGATTCCTCATACACAGCAAGGAAGCCGGGGAATTTCACGGACGTGCCGGAGGCACGGTACAGATATTTTCCTGCCACGATGTCCGCATTGACGGTATCGATCTCCGCACTCTCCATCTGGCTGGCGATGAATCGCTCCCAGATCAGCTTGTACAGCTTATACTGGTGGTTGCTCAGGTGCTTGCGGATCAAAGCAGGAACCAGTGCCACGTTGGTGGGACGGACAGCCTCGTGGGCATCCTGGGCATTGGCCTTCGTCTTATAAATCCGAGGCTCGGCGGGGCAATATTTATCCCCGTACTGCTCACGAATGAAGTCGCGAGCCGCATCCTGTGCCTCAGTGGATATACGGAGGGAGTCGGTACGCATATAGGTGATAAGACCCTGCACACCGCCGTACTCGCTACCCACGTTGACACCTTCGTACAATTCCTGCGCCACCTTCATGGTACGCTGGGAATGGAAATTCAATTTACGGGAAGCTTCCTGCTGCATGGTGGAGGTCTTAAAGGGAGCGGCAGGAGCGCGGAGCTTCGTGCCTTTTTTCAATTCGGCAACCACAAATTCCGCACCGGCAACGGCATCACGGATAGCTACAGCCTCCGCCTCGCAGGTGATCTCCCGCTTCAGCGCCGTTGCCGCATCGCCATAGAAATGGGCAACAAACTCCTTGCCCTTTGCGGTTTCCAGCTGGGCATCCACAGTCCAATATTCCTTGGGATCGAAGGCACGGATCTCGTTTTCCCG
>JBGVJO010000290.1:0-1497 GCA_045129535.1 Eubacteriales bacterium | reverse complement strand
CTCCCGCACCATGCCGTGCTCCACGGCATAGTCGGCGGCGGAGATGCAGATTTCTTCGGAAAAATCATACCTCTTCAGTTTCTGGATCAGGGTATGGCGGCTCACGCCGGAATAGGACAAAATTCCCTTCATGCGGGCGATGGCGCGGGACAGGGCCGCGCTCTGTTCCATTCCGAAATAGTCCTCCTCAGTGATGACCGCGCCGCTGTGCAGACGGCCCCACTTCCAAAATTCCCGGGAGATCAGATACTCCACAGTGTTCGCATTGTCTGCCGTATCCATCAAAATGGTGACGGAAATGCCCGCCGGGGATTCGGATACGGCCTTGATACTGTACGTAATCACGGTAACTCCTTGCATTCTTATGCTGTCAGTATATAGATAATGTATGGCGAAATCAGCATTTGCGCCGGACTTCGCCCCCCGATACGGCGAAGAGTGCCACATCGGGAATATGGGAAAACACACTTTCCGCCTCGCAGGAGGTGATGATCACCTGCCGCTCGCCCAGGGCGGAGAGCAGGTATTCCCGCCGCTCGCCGTCCAATTCGGAGAAAACGTCATCCAGAAGATAGACCGGCTCCTCCCCGCCCACGGAGCGGGACATGGCCCCCTCCGCCAGCTTCATGGCCAGAGCCAGGGATCGCCTTTGTCCTTGCGAAGCGTATAGCTTGGCACTTTGGTCGTTCAGATCGATGGCCACGTCATCCCGATGGATGCCGTAGAGGGTGGTGCCCGCCCCGATCTCCCGGGGCAGCCGTTCCGTCAGGACGGCATACAGCCGATCGGCCACCGCCGCCTCGCCCCCATGGGCGATATCCGGGGGCGCATCGCTGCCGCAGGCGCAGACGTAGGACAGACGGGGAATCTCCCGCCCGCCGGTCATATCACGAAAGCACTGTCCCACCAGATCGTTGAGCCGATCCGTATAGGCGGATCGCCACGATACGATGGCCGCGCCGCTGCGCGAGAGCTGTCCGGCGTAGACCGCCCACTGTTGATCCTCCACACGCATTCCCTCCGCCGCCTGCTTGATCAGGGCATTGCGCTCCGCCAGGGCGCGGGTGTACACGCTGAGGGCGGACACATATCCCGGATACAGCTGGGCCAGCGCGATGTCCAGAAAGGCACGCCGCTCCGCGGGGGAGCCGGTGACCAGGGACAGATGCTCCGGGCAGAAAAGCACGGCCCGGAAGGATCCCACCAATTCTTTCACCCCCGACAGGGGGGCACCGCCCCGGGTGATCCGCTTCTTTCCCCGGGTGGGGAAGGTAACGGACAGGTGGGTGTCGTACACGTCCCCCTCTCCCCGACAGGTGAGAGAGGCGGTGCCGAAATCGCACCCGGTGCGTACCAGCAGCTTGTCCGGCACGCCCCGGAAGGATTTACCCCGGGCGAAATAGTACATGCCTTCGAGAATATTGGATTTTCCTTGGGCGTTGGCGCCCCAGAGCACGTTGACTCCGGGGGAAAACTCCACCTTAGCCTCTCTTATGT
>JBGVJO010000289.1:0-3281 GCA_045129535.1 Eubacteriales bacterium | reverse complement strand
TTCTTATCGGTATGGCTGCCGCCGGTCTTTTGGGTGCCATCTCCGGTATTTTGAAGACCAAATGCAACGTGAACGTGGTCATCTCGGGCATTATGCTCAACTGGATCACGCTTTATCTGACCAACTTGATTTTGGGTAAGGTAAAGAGTCCCAACAGCCCCTATACACTGGAGCTGCGGGGAAACAATCCCGGGGCGATGCTGCCCCGTATGGGACTGGACAAACTGTTTAACAACGAAAAGAGCGTTACCATCGCTATCCCCTTGGCTGTGATTATTGCCGTTGCCGTCTGGTTCGTTTTGAACAAAACCAAGTTCGGATACGAATTGAAGGCAACCGGTCACAACTATCACGCCGCCCGTTATGCCGGTATGAAGGAGAATTGGAACATCATTCTCACTATGTTCATTGCCGGGGCGTTGGCGGGACTAGGTGCCGGTATGCTGTTCCTCACGGGCATCGAGAACTGGGAAACCACCACATCCTCCGTTCCCGCAATGGGATTCAACGGAATTGCGGTTGCATTCCTTGGCGGTCTCAGCCCCATCGGTTCTATTCTGTCCAGTTTCTTTATTCAGTATATTACCTTCGGAGGCGGAAACGTAGATCTGCAGGTGTACAGCTCCCAGATCTCCAGCTTGATCTCCAGTTTGATTATTTATCTGTGTGCCTTCGTCGGATTCTTTAAATTCTTCATTCAAGGACGTATTCGCAAAAAAGATGAGCAATTGGCTGCCGCAGCGGCAGCTGAAGCGAGGGAAGGGGGCAGCAAAGAATGATTCTCCTTCTCCAATATACAATTATTTTCGCCTCCGTGCTGATGCTGGTAGCCTTGGGCGGCTGCTTCTCGGAGAGAAGCGGCGTGATCAACATCGGCCTGGAAGGCACGATGGTTATCGGTGCTCTTGGCGGAGCTCTTGTGATGAAATACCTGCCCGTCAGCGCCGGTGCATTTGCCATGGTGGCATTGACTGTAGTCGCCAGTGCCTTGCTCGGTATGCTGTTCTCCTTGTTTTTGGCGGTGGCTGCCATCAGCTTCAAGGCGGATCAGACCATCATCGGAACGGCGATGAATATGCTGGCAACGGCCGGCGCCACCGTTGCCGTAAAGGCTATGAATACCATTGCCTCCGGCGGTAACGACGTCTCCTCCGACATTGCCTATACCCACTCGAAGGATCTGTTTATCGTTCGCCTGGGTGAGTTTGAGTTCAACTGGTTTATGCTGATTGCCTTCGTGTGCCTGATTCTCTCTTACGTGGCGCTGTACAAGACCCGCTTTGGCCTTCGTCTGCGTTCCTGCGGCGAGCATCCTCAGGCATCCGCGTCGGTGGGCATCAACGTGTTCAAAATGCGCTATGCGGGCGTTCTGATTTCCGGCTTGCTGGCCGGTCTTGGCGGTATCGTGTATATCACCGCCGGCGTCAGCGTGTGGAAGTTTGAATACGGCGTAGCAGGCTTTGGTTTCCTTGCTATGGCCGTTATGATCTTCGGTGCATGGCATCCCTTGCGGATCGCCTTGGCGGCACTGCTGTTCGGATTTTTGCGTGCCCTTGGCAACGTTTACTCCGGCTTCGATTTTATGCTGGCGTTGAACATTCCCAGCGTGGTGTACAATATGCTGCCGTATATCATTTCCCTGGTGGTATTGGCGTTCACCTCCAAGAAATCCCGTGCCCCTAAGGCCGCCGGACTGATCTACGATAAGGGATCAAGATAAAAATTTCGATGCGAAAGCGGTAACTGCGGTTACCACTTTTCCATATCCGTGGCGGAAAGCTTCTAAAAACAACACATTCCGCAAAACGTGTTGTTCCGTTCTCCTTTTTTCGTTGGTATAATAAACACATAAAATGAAAAAGGAGATAAAACAATGAACACAGACAAGATTTACGCAGAATCTATTGCAAAAGAGTATGCTCCCAAGGACAACTCCAAAATTATCGCCCTTCGCAAGCTGGATGCAAAAGCCAAGATGCCCGCAACGGTATTTACCTATACCTTCGGTATTGTGTCTACCCTTGTGGCAGGCCTCGGCATGTGTTTGTCCATGCAGGTGATCGGAGGTACAATGCCCCTTACCGTGCTTGGTATTGTGCTTGGTGTTGCCGGTTTTATCTGCGTGGGAATCAACTATCCCATCTATAAGAGAATGCTGGAAAACGGCAAAAAGAAGTACGCGTTTGAAATTATGGAGCTGGCAAGAGCGATCAGCGAAGATAAATAATTTTTGACGGAGGCGTCTCGTATGAACAGAAGCGAGAGTAAATATTTTAACACGGCGGTAAAAATGGACGAGGCCCTCCTGTCCCTTCTTGATAAGAAGGAATTTGCTTATATCACGATCCGGGAAATCTGTGATGCGGCGGGGGTCAACCGATCCACCTTTTATCTGCATTACGAAAATACGTCGGATCTGTTGCGGGAGGCTACCCAGTATGTACTGGATCGCTTTCTCTCCTATTTTCCCGTTGACGTGCAAAGTATATCGGATCGTTTTTTGGAAGGTGATCTGAAAGATCTGGTATATATCTCACCAAAATACCTCACCCCCTATCTAACGTTCATCAGGGATAACCGGCGTGTATTCAAAACCGCTGTCAAGGAAGTCGGTTCCCTGGGGTTTGATAAGGTGTATCAAAAAATGTTTGTGCACATATTCGATCCGATTCTGACACGGTTTGATTTTCCGGAGGAAACCAAAGCCTATACAATGAAGTTTTATCTTTCCGGGATTACGGCCATCGTTATGGAATGGCTTGAAAACAACTGTGCCGACAGCATCGATACCATTACAGGGGTCATTATGCAATGCGTTGTGGGGAAGTTGTATGCCAACGAATAAAAGAATGAATTTTGCGGTGGTCGGCTTGGCGATTTCTATAGCGTTTAGCGCGTATCACATCGCATTCGGTGTAATCACCCGCTCGTGGTGGCTTTTCACCGTCGGCATCTATTACGTCGTTCTGAGCACGGTTCGCCTGGCGGTGATGCATACCAAAAGGAGCGAGCGGTTTATTTTGCACTTCACCGGCATTATGCTGATGATCCTGTCCTTGCCACTGGCGGGCATCGTGTTGCTTGCTTTCCTTCGGGATCGGGGAACTGTTTTTCACGAGATTTTGATGATCTCCCTGGCAGTCTATGCTTTTTCCAAAATTACTCTTGCCACGATAAAATGGATAAAGGCGCGCCGGAGCTCTTCTGCCAAATTGATCACGCTGCGGAACATTTCCTTTGCCGCTGCATTCGTTTCCATCTTTTCTTTGCAGCGCTCCATG
>JBGVJO010000288.1:0-3135 GCA_045129535.1 Eubacteriales bacterium | reverse complement strand
GAGTTGCAGATCGCACAACAGTACGATGAATATGGGAAGAAGAAATGCCGCACTGAAGATGATCAACGGCCAAATCGGTTTGATGGGAGCGGCAGGCGTTTTGCCCGCGGGGTACATCACTGTTTCCGCATCCCGGGTAATCTCAGGATGAAATACCACCGTGCCGCACAAGGGACAGTGCTTTTCCGTATC
Organism: Eubacteriales bacterium; assembly: GCA_045129535.1. Lineage (GTDB taxonomy): Bacteria > Bacillota > Clostridia > Oscillospirales > CAG-272 > SIG701. The sequence continues at coordinate 2,943 of JBGVJO010000288.1, read as the reverse complement.
GGCGAGCTTCACGCCGCATTTAACACAATACATAGGATGACCTCCTTAACTCGGACGGTTGCTTTGCACCTCGGCGCAAAGGCCCATATCCCGCAATACACAGTGGAAATGATATTCCAGCTTCGGCTCACGGATGTTGCGAATGAAATTCAGTCGTAATTTGTCCCCGTAGGACAAAACGCCGCAGTTGTAGGGAGCCGTTGCCTGCACGCCCAGAATGAAATCCATAGTTTCCACGTAGGGAAGCATCTCCTCCGGCAAACGAACCGCGCCCAGATTGGACAGTGTCAGACAGGATTTCTTCTCTCCGACGGAGTCGAAAACGGCCTTCATCACCATATTCTTAATGAACAGGGGCATCAGACGAACGGCCATAATTTTTTCGCTGTTTACGTTGGTGGCGATCTTCATACTCATCTGCTTGGGCGTAATGTCCAATCCCATACGGTGACGGATTGCCTGGCAGATTTCCTCGAAGGTGTACTCACCCAGCTGGGGAAGAATCTCCGGCGTGGTGTAGAGCGCAAAATTACGCAGGGTGCGGCTGGGGAACAGCTTACGCAGATTTACGGGGATCAGCACCTTCAGCGGCTTCCGTCTCCTCGGATTGGGTACCGATTCCTTTTGCAGATTCTGCATGGCCATCATCATGGCCGCGCACAAAAATGTGGTGAGACTCACGTTGTATTCGTGGGCTTTCGCCAACACTTCCTTTGTGCTTAATTCGAAGCAGGTAACGTTCAGAAATCCGCCTGTCTCGGGTGTGCCCTTCAAGCGCCACGCAGTACGTTCCTGCCGGCTGGCGGATACGGTTCCCGCATATTTCTGGAAGCTGTCCTCCAGCTCGACGTCGGCCGGGTCATCCAACCGTCCGAGCACGCCGTGCTCGGCGGGAATGTGGATGCCGTACCTTTGCTGAAGATATTCCGCCACCAGGCTCTTCAAAAAGACCAGAGCGCCGTTGCCGTCGGTAAGAGAGTGGAACATCTCCACCGCAATCCGACGGTCGTATACGATCACGCGGAAGGCGCATTTCCGTATCTCCTCACGGGACATACGGGTAAGGGGATAACTGCTTTCCTCCCGGACGGCGGGAGCCTCGGTCAGCTGTTCCAGATAGTACCAGAACACACCGCGGCGGAGCCGCACGGCGATGGAAGGGAAGCGGCGGACGGTTACGTCCAGTGCCGTTTTCATAACGTCCATATCCACCGTTTCCGTCAAGGTGGCGGACAGGCGGAATGCGTTACTCCAATCCTGGGTGCGCGCGGCAGGATAGATCTTCGCTGCGTTATCCAGACGAAGCCATCGCAGCTTGTTTTCCTGTGCCATGACCTGATTCAAAAAACGGTTGAGCAGGGAAAGATCCTTTTGATCTTCTTTAAGACCGTATAAAATATAAGCGTGCCAGCGCTGAGGAGCTACGACCAGTTGGCTCTTGCAACCTATAGAAATCAGCCGTTTGTGCATCTCTTCTGCATCACTTCGCATGATTTCGTCACCGCCCACAAAGATAAGCGAAGGCGGCATGCCGGTCAGATCGGCGAGGAGGGGGGAGACCATGGGATCATCTCGATCCTTCGTGTAGCTGTCTGCAAAAAAATTCAGCAGCTCCTCCGTCATAGAGGGATCTGTGTCCCGATTTACTTTGTAGGATTCGCCCGAGGCGGTGAGATCGGTCCAAGGGGAAATGGCAATGATGCCGCACGGCTGGGGAAGCCCCAGCTCGCGCAATCGCAGGCAGAGGGTATAGCACAGACCGCCGCCGGCACTTTCCCCGCAAAGGGTGATGTGACTGGCATCGTATCCCTTGTCAAGAAGATACCGATATGCCTCCAGCACGTCATCCGGCGCGGCGGGATAGGGATGCTCCGGCGCTAAACGGTAGGCGCAACAAAATACGCGCGTGCCCGTCTGCACGGCAAGCAGAGTAGCTACGCCGATGGAATACTCCAGATCACCGCAGGTGAAGCCGCCGCCGTGGAGATAGAGGATCACGCCCTGACGGCGTTCGTCCTTGGGGATAACCCACGCGCCCTTGAAGCGGGAAAAGTCGTGCTCGCGGACGATGATTTGCCCCATCTGACGGAATCCCATCAACTCACCGATCTTGTTCTGACATTTACGGATCGTTTTCAGAGAGGCGGATCCTAGTAGCGGTTTCAATATGGACAGCTGAGCACGGGTAGTTTTAGCAGATAACGGCATAGTGTATCCTTTACATAATAAAGAGGCTTATGGATGCAAAGATCTGTAAGCCTCTTCTTTCGTTCATTCGTTTTGTGGGAGGGTGCATCCGTGAAAATTATTTGGTGAACTGCTCCAGCAGTTTGATCTTTTCCGTAGAGTACAGATAGGCGTTCTTGAAATCGCCCAGGGTGCTGGCGCAGGATTCCAACGTGTTCAAAAGTCGGAACATCGTGAAAAAACCGGGTTTTTCGGAGTCCAGGATGTTTTGCAAAAGAGAAAAAGCGTCGTCGTGACGGTTTTGAAGCATCCGACATTTCGCCTCAATGACACCGCAATAGATAGGGGAAAGAATCAAACCGGAGTGAAGCAGAACGTCGGCTTCCGTGCCTTTTTCTCCGTCCAAAAAGGACAGTGCCCGCAGATAGGCGAAGAACTCCACAGGGATGCGGGAAGAATTAAAGCGGGATGCATCCAGAATTTCTGCGGATAAGGAGGGCTGTATGGCACAATCAATCAGCTTTTCCATAAATACCGCAGTGCTGTATAGGGACTCCAATACACCGCCGTTTCCGGACGCCGCAGCCTTTACGTCCGACAGATGGGCGGCAGCGGTACTCAAAGCGTATCGTCGGCAGGCATCCGTTGCCAAAGCAAGGGAGCACTCTGCCGAAAGAAGGAGAATATCCTCATCCGGACAGGGGATTTCCCGGCATGCTGCCAGGCAGACGGCAAATTCGCCCTCCCGGTACAGTC
>JBGVJO010000287.1:0-1539 GCA_045129535.1 Eubacteriales bacterium | reverse complement strand
TCCTTTTCCAACGTGTTCGTGCAATCCTACATCAACGCATTCGATACAGCCTGTATGGCCGGCTGGACCAGCTATAACAAGCTGGATGCGTTCCTTTTGATTCCGGTGCAAAGCATTGCTATGGCATCCACCACGTTCGTGGGACAGAATTACGGTGCAAAAAAGCCGGAGCGGGCCAAGGAAGGCGTCAAGAAATCCCTGCACCTGTCCGTGATAATCACAGCTGCTTTGGCTGTTCTGATGATTCTTTGCAAACGCCCTCTTCTGCGTCTGATTTCTCCCGAGGCGGACGTGCTTGAGTTCGGTGCCTATTTCGTCAGCGTGATCTCCCCCTTCTACATAATGATCTGTTTCAATCAGATCTATGCGGGAGCGCTCCGCGGCGTGGGCAACGCAAAGATTCCTATGGTGGTTATGCTGTTCTGCTTCGTCTTCTTCCGCCAGACCTATTTGTACCTTGCCCACCTCTATTTCGGACAGTCCCTGCTTCTGACGGCATTGGCCTATCCGGCCGGATGGGTATTGTGCAGCTTGCTTCTGGCCATCTGCTACCGACGGTGCATCCTGTTCAAAAAAGAAACAGAAATTTCCTGTACGTAAAAAGAGCTACCGCATATGCGGCAGCTCTTTTTTGCATAAAACACTCTTACCGAACCCGCTCGAGGAGAATCTCTGCCTCGGCGTTGACAGACCCGTCGGGGAGGACGGAGCGGACGTAATAGGCACCGTCGTATTCACCGCAGTACATCTTCACGTTGGCCCCGAGCGGAGCTTCCTTGACGAAGCTGAACATACAGGAGATCACGCGGCTGTGCTCGATCCCGGGAAGATAGGAGCAGAATATATCGGGATAGTGGGTATTGTTCATATGGCCGTTCTGATCCACGTCCGCATACAAAACGGTTCGCTCCCCCATCAGGCTCAATTTTGCCTCGGCGGGAATGCGGAAACGGGCGGGCAGATCCAATTCCAGGGGATCGTCCTCGGAATAATGCACGGGGATCTCCCCCACACGGCGGATACGATGGGCATTCATATCGAGAAGCGCCCACACGGAGGTGGCCTCCGCCACGATATCCTCGCCGCGGATGATACGGAAGCAACGGTTGTAGGTTACGCCGCGGCTGGCCACGGCCCAGGTTTGGCTCCGGATCACGTCGTGCGCGTGAAGCGGCGCATAGATACTGAGGCTGATACGGCTCAGAATAAAGGAATTGCCCTCGGCAAACAGGGACTCGTAGGAAGGGCCTTCCCCGGCCATATGCAGATTGGACGTATCCTGCATATAACGCAAAATGCCGCTGGCGCTGACAATGCCGTTCAAATCGGTGTCATGCACGTTGATTCTATATTCTTCCGTCCATTTCATATTCCGTTCTCCTTTATACGTATCGTACCGCTTTATTGTAGCGAAAAACGGCCGTTTTTTTGTCACATCCGTGAAAACATTTTGTAAATATTTATGAGATCCCCCAGGGAAACTTGACAAAATCGACGAATGGTGGTATACTTTGAATTCGAGAATCATTCCCAAATTGA
>JBGVJO010000286.1:0-1523 GCA_045129535.1 Eubacteriales bacterium | reverse complement strand
TCCGCCATAAAGTCCATACCGCGCACAACGCCGGAGGGGATCAAATCCAAAACGTAGGGGCCGATCAAGATACCGGTAATGATGTAGGCCGTCACGTTCGGCAAGCGCAGTTTCTTGGTAACACGGGTCATCAAGAAGCCGAAGAAGAGCATAATTGCCACGGATATAATGATCGTTGCCACCGGCGACGACTCTTGTAATGCCTTATAAAATTCTCTAATCATAATGCCCTCTTTCTATGGTGCACACCCTTAGCGGCGACAACAAAACATGGATAATATATTTTGTTATTATACCACACCCAACTTACAATTTCAATAGTTTTACGAAACAATGGAACAGCTGATTTTTCGCCGTCATTTGTGCAGTTTCACGCCATGCATCTTATTCATATCTATTGATTCAGTGACAGAACTATGATATAATGTAAAGAGTATCTGACTATTCTGTCCGGGAGGAATCAAAATGCTGTTTGGAAAGCATATCAATCGGTATTACCTGAAGTATCTGCCTATGCTTCTGCTCGGCGTAGCCGCGCTGACACTGGTGGACTACATGCAGCTGCTCGTGCCTGAGCTCTATAAAATGGTAATCAACGGAATCAATGAAGGGGCCGTAGAAATCGATGGAATTCTCCATACGTTCGATATGGATTTTCTGCTGGACCGTATTTGCCTGCCGATGATCTTTATCATTTTGTCCATGGTGCTTGGCCGTTTTCTGTGGCGTATTTGCTTCTTCGGCTCCGGTATCCGTATGGAAACCGATCTGCGCGGCAAAATGTTTGACCACTGCAAGGACCTTTCCCAGCAATATTATCAGCACAATAAAGTGGGCGATCTTATGTCCCTCTTTACGAACGATCTGGAAACGGTACAGGACTGCTTCGGTTCCGGTATTCTTATGTTCTGCGATGCCTTGTTCCTCGGTGTGCTAGCCTTCAACAAGATGCTGCACATGGACATCCTGCTTACCCTGCTTTCCATGATTCCTATGGTATTTATGCTGGCAGGAGGCCTGATTCTCAGCAAATATCTGACGATGAAATGGGAAACAAGACAGGAGGCCTTCTCCAAGCTGTCGGATTTTTCTCAGGAAAGCTTTGCGGGCATTGCCGTCATTAAAGCCTTTGTAAAGGAAGCAAAAGAGCTGATGGCATTCCAGAAGCTGAACCGGGAAAATGAGGACGCCAATATCGCCTACACCAAATTGTCCGTCAGCTTGAATATCTCCATCACCCTGTTGGTAGAGTCCGTTATCTGCGTTATTCTCGGCTACGGCGGATATCTGGTACACGAGAAAGTGCTGAATGCGGGCGAGCTGGTGGAATTCATCGGTTATTTCACCGCCATCGTATGGCCGGTTATGGCTATCTCCCAGCTGATCGAAATGCGTTCACGCGGTAAGGCCTCTCTGAACCGCATCGGTGAATTGCTGGAAGCAAAGGCGGACGTTGTCGATCGCGACGGCGTGGCTACGCCGGAAAAACTGAGCGGCAATATCGAATTCCGCAATCTCACCTT
>JBGVJO010000285.1:0-4385 GCA_045129535.1 Eubacteriales bacterium | reverse complement strand
TCCGATCTGCTTGCCGCTTTGGAAAATCTGCGTAAATCGGAGGGATTCTCCCTCGGCACCATCGTCTAAGATCAACCCAACGCCAAACGGATCTCCGCCGCTACTTTTTTCGCCAAAGCGGAATAGCCGGCCGGGGAGGGGTGGATACCGTCATCGCTGATGTATTCCTCCAGATTCTCACTGACAACGGAATACAGATCGTTTACGCGGATGCCGCGGGACTGCATCAGTGCCGTTGCCGCCTCGTTATAACGGCGCACGTCCGCATTCCACACGTCCATATAGTCCGTCAGATACACCTTCGGCGCGGTGGCATCCGTATTGATGAGGGAGTTCACGGGCATTTTCTTATCGAGCGCCGGACCGCCGGGGATGATGGTGGCCCAGATCAGATTCTTCGTATAGCTCTCCATCTGGATAGCCAGGCGGCGGTTCACCTCCACGTACTCATCCAGCGGGGTAAACAGAAGACCGTCCGCCGTACAGCGGTGCAGATCCCAGATACCCGTATTCCAGTGGATCAGATCCACCTTGGGAGAGCCCCAGGATTCCATCCAACTGAACATACCCCACAAAGTGAACTTGGTATAACGGCAATTCTCCTTGGGAGAAAAAATCTGCACGTCATCGCCGAGCAGTTCCCTTACTTCCTTTTCATATCCCAGGCGAATGGAGTCGCCGATCAGTACTACGTTTTTCATTTTTTATCCTTTCCGTCGCCGGATATATATAATAGATTGATAGTATTATACTGCTTCCCGTGGCGGATAGCAACCTTTTTTGCAGAAAAACGTCAGCTTTTTTCCGCCCGCTTTCCAAGAAAGCGCTCCATAGCGATCAAGGTGCGGGGCAAAATAAAATGCTCCACCTTCTCCGTCTGCTCGATCTCGCTTTCCGTACCGTTCAACACGCAGAAAAAGCGGTGGACGGTATCGTGCCGTGTCATCAGATAGCTGCCCACGCCCCGGCCGTATTCCGTTAGCGTTACGTATCCGTACCCGGCCGCATCCACGCATCCGCACTCCGCCAGATGAGCAATCATCTTCGTAGCGGAGGAAGGCGACACGTGCAATCGCCTGGCCAGATCTCCCACGCGGACGCTCACCCCCTCCTCCGTCATACGGCAGATCATCTCCAGATAATCCTCCATAGCGGAGGTGATCTGTTTTTTCTCCGCATCACGGTATCCCGTCAGAGTACGGTACTCTTCCTTCTGATACATACACCCTCCCGACTGTCAACTTTTGGCTCATTATGACATATAGTAACCAATGGAAAGATTCTTTCCCCAAAGAAACTTATGACTGAAAGTGTTACTATATGAATACATCGGTATATATGAACTCCCTGGCACCCGGTGAGGCGGCCACCGTGTGCGAAATCCTCCACACGGGAGATATGCGGCGGAGGCTGCAGGATATCGGGTTGATCCGGGGCACCTCCGTTTCCTGTGTCGGACGAAGCCCGCTGGGAGATCCGTCCGCCTACCGCATCCGCGGTGCCGTTATTGCCCTGCGGAGCAGCGACACCGCCCTCATCGGGATCACCCGCCCTGAGAGCCTATGGGACTGACGAGAGAAACGGCCGCTTTGGCGACAAGCGTGCCCATTCACCGGGCAGGGGAATGGGTGGTTGCTTTGGCAGGCAATCCCAACGTGGGCAAAAGCACGGTGTTCAACGCCCTCACCGGTATGCATCAGCACACGGGCAACTGGTCCGGCAAAACCGTGGGATGCGCCGCGGGAAAATGCGAGATCGGGGATACCTCCTTCACCCTGGTGGATCTGCCCGGGTGCTATTCCCTCTTATCCCATTCCGCCGAGGAAGAGGCGGCAAGGGATATGCTTTGTCGGGGCGAGGCAGATCTGGCCGTAGTGGTATGCGACGCCACCTGCGTGGAGCGGAATCTGAATCTGGCCCTGCAGATACGGGAGATCGTCCCGCGGACAATGTTGTGCATCAATTTAATGGACGAGGCAAAGAAGCGGCGGATCTCCATCGACACCGACGTCCTGTCCGGGCGGCTGGGCATGCCCGTCGTCGGCATATGCGCCCGAAAAAAGAAAGACGTCCGCGCACTGTGTGCCCGGATAGCCTCCGCTTGCGAATCTCCGCCGCCACCCCCTGCCGAATCGGTATATCCCGCCCACATCGCAGAGGCGCAGGAACAACTGCTCTGTTGTCTGTCTCCCCATCTTGGAAAAACGTCCGCCGCCTTCACCGCACTGCGTCTGCTGGACGGCACCTGTCGGGACTGCCCCGCGGAAGTGGATAAGGACACCCGGGCAAGTGTGCAGGCAATCCTCACGGAATTCCGTGCTGCAGGCCATTCCGCCGAGGCCACGGCGGACGCCATGGCCACCGCGCTGGTCACCGCTGCCGAGGAGATCTGCCGGGGAACCATCGTCCAGGACAAATCCCAAAAAGAAGCGAGAGCCGATCGGATACTCACGGGCCGATGGACCGCCTTCCCCGTGATGCTGGCCTTTCTTATGGTGCTGTTCTGGATCACCATTGAGGGAGCAAACTACCCCTCCGCCCTGCTCTCCTCTCTGTTTACATCCCTGGAGGCTCCGCTGTACGGGTTGCTCGGCCGCATCGGTCTGCCCGCTTTTCTGTGCGAGATGCTGGTGTACGGAATGTATCGGGTGCTGGCTTGGGTGTGCGCCGTTATGCTGCCGCCCATGGCCATCTTCTTTCCTTTGTTTACATTGTTGGAGGACGTGGGATATCTTCCCCGGATCGCCTACAACCTGGACCGATGCTTTCAGCGGTGCCGCAGCTGCGGCAAGCAAGCACTGACCATGTGCATGGGATTCGGCTGCAACGCCGCCGGGGTGGTGGGATGCCGCATCATCGATTCGGAGAGAGAGCGAAAGATCGCCATACTGACCAACAATTTCGTGCCCTGCAACGGCCGATTCCCTCTCCTCATCGCTATGTCCACCCTGTTTTTCACAGGATCGGCCGGCATTGGCTCATCCCTTGGCGGGGCCTTGTTCCTGGCGGCCTCTGTGGTCTTCTCCGTGGCGGTGACGCTGGGCGCATCCTATCTGCTTTCCCGCACCGTATTGCGGGGCGCCCCCTCCTCCTTCACCCTGGAATTGCCGCCCTATCGCCGCCCCGCCATAGGATCGGTGATCGTCCGCTCCGTGCTGGATCGCACCATCTTCGTATTGGGGCGTGCGGTAGCGGTGGCGGCCCCCGCCGGAATCGTTATTTGGCTTTTGTCTAATATTCGCTGGGGCGACGCTTCCGTTTTTTCCCGCTTGACGGGAATTCTCGATCCTGTGGGACGGATATTCGGCATGGACGGGGTGATTCTTTTGGCCTTTATTCTTGGATTTCCCGCCAACGAAACGGTGATTCCCATAATGATGATGGGATATATGGGCACGGCCACCTTGACGGAATACGAATCTCTGCACTCCTTGGGGGAGCTGCTCACCGCCAACGGTTGGACGCCGCTGACCGCCCTTTGCGTGATCCTGTTCAGCCTGATGCACTGGCCCTGCTCCACCACCCTTTTGACGATTCGCCGGGAGACGGGCAGCGCTTCTCTTACGGCGCTGGCCTTTCTTCTGCCCACGGTATGCGGATTGATCGCCTGCGCTTTGGTGAATACGGTTGGGGGATTGTTTGTGTAAAGAGTATAGAGCAAAAACAGCCCCTCCCCGCTTTCGCGGGGAGGGGCTTCTTATGTACTTACAGTGCCAGCAGGAACGCAGTGAGCCGATCGGTGATACGGCGGTAGCCCGCATCGTTGGGATGGAGTCCGTCGGGACACAGCGCTTCTTTCTGCACCGCCAGCTTCGGCTGGATGCCGGCCGTAGCGAACAGATCGAGGACAGGCAAGGAATAATACCGCGCCACCTCTTTGATGATATCCACGTAATCCACAAGACGGCAGCCGTTATGGTTCAGTATATCTTCCTTCTCACGGTGGAGAGGGGTGATAAACACGATGGGGGACGTGGGATACTTCTCAATCAGGCTGCTCATCAGCGTATGGCACGCACCGTAGAAGGTATCGGGGGTGCGGTCGGCAAAGGTGCCCATAGGAGCATCACCGTGACCGAAGTCGTTGGTGCCGCCAAACACGACGATCAGATCCGCATCGGGATCCATTCCCTCCACGCGGGAGCAGAAGTCCTGATCCCACTTCGGGTTGGAGGGGGTGTGCTGGCGGGCAAAGCGGGTGCCGCCGATGCCGTAATTGCGGGCAACGGCCAGGCCCTGCTCTTTTTCCAGCATGCTGGGATAGCGGAATTCGGGTGCGGAAGATCCCGTACCGAAGGTGATGCTGTCGCCCAAAAAGTTTACTTTCAAGCCTTCAAGTTTCATAACCATTCACTCCATATCAATAATATCCACCGGGATAGATT
>JBGVJO010000284.1:0-1181 GCA_045129535.1 Eubacteriales bacterium | reverse complement strand
ACCCGCACCACCGATGCCAAACGTTTGGTTACCCTGAAAGGAATGCCTGCTTTCGGCGGGGTAAAGGACGTGGGTGCTGCCCTTGAGCGGGCAGAGAAGGGAGCTACTCTCAGTCCGAGAGAACTTCTGGATATAGCCGGTGTGCTTCGCTGTGCCCGTGTGCTGTCGGATTACAGCCGCGGTGAACGGAATTTCACAACGGTTTTGGATGAGATTTTTGATCGATTGATTCCCAACCGGTTGCTTGAGGAGCGGATTTTCCGTTCCATTCCCGCTGAGGATATGATTGCCGACGAAGCCAGCCCGGCGCTTGCGGAAATCCGCCGTAAGATCCGTGCGGTGAACGGTAAAATCAAGGACCTTCTGCAGAAATATACGGGCGGCGGTACCATGAGCAAGTTCTTGCAGGAGAATATCGTTACGACCCGTAGCGGCCGTTTCGTAATTCCCGTTAAGGCAGAATATCGAAACGAGGTCAAAGGCCTGATCCACGACACCTCTGCATCCGGAGCCACCTTGTTCGTAGAACCGATGGCCGTCGTTGACGCCAATAACGAGCTCCGCACTCTGGAAAGCAACGAAACCCATGAAATTGAGCGCATCCTCTCCGAGATGTCTGCCGCCTGTGCGGAGATTTCCCATTCTGTTACGCTGAACTATCTGAACATTACGGATCTGTCCTTTATTTTCGCCTGTGCGGCACTGTCCTCCCAGATGGATGCGTCGGAGCCGATTATATCGGACAAGCAGGAGATGCGACTGACGGAGGCACGCCATCCGCTTTTGGATCCCAAAAAGGTTGTGCCCATCACGGTGGCGTTGGGGGAAAATTACCGTATGCTGGTGATTACCGGCCCGAATACGGGCGGTAAAACCGTTACTCTGAAAACGATCGGCCTGTTTTCTCTTATGGCGCAAGCGGGGCTTCATATCCCTGCCCGTGCCAATTCCGTTGTCTGTGTGTTTGACGATATCTTCTCCGATATCGGTGATGAACAGAGCATCGAGCAGTCCCTCTCCACCTTTTCCTCCCATATGGTGGGCATCGTCCCCATTATGGAGAAGATGACGGACCGATCCCTGATCCTGTTTGATGAATTGGGAGCGGGTACCGATCCCGTGGAAGGTGCCGCATTGGCAATTTCCATTTTGGATGAGGTGCGTCAGCGCGCCGCACTTTG
>JBGVJO010000283.1:0-10857 GCA_045129535.1 Eubacteriales bacterium | reverse complement strand
TATGGAGCGGGGCGAGATCACCCGTCCGTTTACTTGCGAGGGTGACTCGATGGGCCAGCACGGTCTGTACGTCCGCTTCAAGCCGGACTCGGAGATCTTCCGTGAATCCATCGAATTTGATTACGATTATCTGCTCAAGCGAATGCGTGAGCAGGCGTTCCTCAATGCCGGTGTCCGTATCACCATGCGGGATGAGCGTCCCAGTCAGTTCGTGGAAGACGAAAACGGCAATATGGTGCCCCGTGTGGACGATCTGTGCTACGAGGGCGGTATCTGTTCCTTTGTGGAGCATATGAACGCCGCCAAGGGATGCGACGCTATCCACCCCGACGTGATCTATATGAAAGCGGAGAAGGGGGATATCACCGCCGAGGTGGCGATGCAGTATAACGATTCCTACAACGAGAACATCGTTACCTTCGCCAACAATATGTCCACCATCGACGGCGGTACCCACGAGACCGGATTCAAAGCCGCGCTGACGAAGGTCATCAACGAATACGCCCGTAAGAAGGGCGCACTCAAGGAAAAGGATAAGAATCTCTCCGGTGAGGACGTGCGCGAGGGTCTTTGCGCCGTCGTTTCCGTAAAGCTGCCCGACGCCCAGTTTGAATCCCAGACTAAGGCGAAGCTGGGTAACTCCGAGATCCGTACTATCGTGGAGACGGTGGTAACGGCTAAACTGAAGGAGTTCCTGGAGGAAAATCCCGCCACCGCCAAGCTGATTATGGATAAATCCGTGCTTGCGTACGTGGCCCGTGAAAAAGCCCGTCTGGCAAGAGAGCGAGAGCGAAAGAGTGCTCTTTCCACCTCCCTCACTCTGCCCGGCAAGCTGGCGGACTGCAACGAGCGCCGCGCGGATCTGACGGAGCTGTATCTGGTAGAGGGAGACTCCGCAGGCGGTACCGCAAAATCCTGCCGAGACAGCCGTTTCCAGGCGATCCTTCCCCTCCGCGGTAAGGTTCTGAACGTGGAAAAGGCAAGACTGGATAAGGTATATTCCACCGAATCCCTGATCCCGATCATTCAGGCTCTGGGATGCGGTCTCGGAGACGAACTTGACATTGCCAAGCTCCGCTACGGCAAGATCGTCATCATGAGCGATGCGGACGTGGACGGCTCCCATATTCAGGTTTTGCTGCTCACCTTCTTCTTCCGCCATATGAAGCCCCTCATTGAGCAGGGCCACGTATATCTGGCCATGCCCCCCCTGTATAAAGTTTATAAAAAGAATTCCAAGAAGATCCTGTACGCTTTCAACGATGCAGAAAAAAACAAGTGCATTGAAGAATTGGGCGGGGTCAACGTGGAGACTGACCGCTACAAAGGTCTTGGTGAGATGAATGCGGATCAGCTGTGGGAGACTACCATGGATCCCACGACCCGTACTTTGAAGCTTGTAACGATTGAAGATGCGTCATCCTGTGATGAAATATTCTCCCTCCTGATGGGAGATAAGGTAGAACCCCGCCGCGAGTTTATTGCTAAAAACGCAAAATATGCGGAGTATCTGGACGTATAACGTCCTCTCCAAAATCGGAAAGGTACGCAGTTATGAAATACATTACCGTTACGTTGAATCCTGCACTGGATATGAATATTGCTCTGTCCGGTCCTCTGATGACAGAGGGATTAAACCGCTCCGTGGGAGCAGCATTTTCCCCCGGAGGAAAAGGGATCAACGTATCCCGTACCTTACGTGCGCTGGGATGTGACAGCGATGCTATCTGCATCCTGGGCGGATTTACCGGGGCAAAGGTGAAACAGATGCTGATGAGCGAGGGCGTGAGTGTCCGCGCCATCTCCTCCACCGCCGATACCCGGGTGAACATCTCCATTATGTCCCCCGACTACACCTTCAGCGGAAAGCAGTGCGAGATCAACAATCCCCCCGTACGGGGTGAGGAATCGGCTTTGGAAAAGGATTTTCTCGCCGGTAAGAATGCGGGCATCCGCCCTGCGGAGGAAACCGCCGAGATTCTTAAAAAGGTGAATATCCTTCTCCAAAAGCTGCTGGATCAGAACGGTGCGGAGAATACGGCTGTTATTTTCGCCGGATCCATCCCTCCGGATATGCCCCAGAATACCTATGCGGCCCTGATCTGCTACTGCCGTGAGCGAGGTGCCCTCACCGTCTGCGACTGCGACGGCGATGCTCTCCGTTACGCATTGGCCGCCCGTCCCGATTACATCAAGCCCAATCTGGATGAGCTGACCCAGCTCAGCGAAAGACGGATCCTTAAGGATCAGATCGGTGTTGCCGCCTCCGAAATCAGCGTGACCACCGCCTGCGAGACTACGGTGCTTGCCACCGCCGGTGCGCTGGGTGCTTACCTGGTGAAGGGGCACGATATCAAGCACGTGGCCAGCGTGCCCGTTGAGCGGGTGCTGACCCCCAAGGGCGCAGGAGATTCCTTCCTGGCGGCCTACCTCTATGCAAAATACGATTGCGGTATGGATGAGAAGAAATCCCTCGCTGCCGCAGCTCGCGTGGCCTCCAAAAAGATCGCCACCGAAGGCGGCCGCTATCCCGACCTCACCGCCGCTGTCTAATCATACATAGTACGATTTTCCCGAAAGGAGAAACGTTTTGGAAAAGATCAATCCGAATACCCCCCATCCTCTGGAATTCCCGGAGCAGAAAATTATAGATGTGGATATGGAAAAGGAGGTACGAAAGTCCTTCATTGAGTATTCCATGTCCGTTATCGTGTCCCGTGCGCTGCCCGATGTACGCGACGGTATGAAGCCCGGTCAGCGCCGTATCCTCTACGCGATGTACGAGGATAATCTGACCCACAAAAACGGCTTCCGTAAGTCCGCGACCACCGTCGGTAACGTGCTGGGTCGGTACCATCCCCACGGCGACGCCGCCGTGTACGGTACCATGGTCCGTATGGCACAGCCCTTCTCCCTCCGCTATACCTTGATCGAAGGTCAGGGTAACTTCGGTAACATCGACGGCGACGGCGCCGCCGCTTACCGTTATACCGAGGCGAGAATGTCCCGCCTGGCCGACGAGATGATGCGGGATATCGAGAAGAACGTGGTCAACTGGAACCGCAACTTCGATAATACGAGAGACGAGCCTGCCGTGCTCCCCTCCCGTTTTCCCAATCTGTTGGTGAACGGATCCGTGGGTATTGCCGTCGGTATGGCTACCAATATCCCACCCCACAATCTCCGTGAGGTGATCGACGGTACCATCTATCTGATGGAAAATCCCGATTGCACGATCCCCGATCTGATGCAGTACATCAAGGGACCCGATTTCCCCACCGCCGCTACGATCCACGGCACCGCCGGCATTTACGAGGCGTATATGACCGGTCACGGCCGCGTGATGGTTCGTGCCAAGGCGGAGATCCAGGAGGAAAAGCACCGCATCATCATCACCGAGATCCCCTACCAGGTGAACAAATCCATGCTGGTAGCGGCTATGGCCGAGCAGGTGAAGAACAAGCGGATCGAGGGTATCACGGATATCCGTGACGAGTCCGGCCGTGACGGCATGAAGATCGTGGTGGAATACCGCCGCGACGCCAACGGAACCTTGATTCTGAATCAGCTCTATAAGTATACCCAGCTGCAGGATACCTGCGCCATCAATATGCTGTCCCTGGTACGGGGTGAGCCGAAGATCCTCAATCTGAAGCAGATGCTGACGGAGTACGTGAACTTCCAGAAGGAAGTCATTACCCGCCGTGTGAAGTTTGATTTGGACAAGGCACTCCGTGAGGCCCATATTTACGAGGGCTACAAGATCGCCGTGGACAATATCGATGAGGTGATCCGCATCATCCGTGCCTCCGAGGACGTGAGCGACGCCAAGATCAATCTGCAGAACGCCTTCGGTCTCTCCGAGGAGCAGTCTGCCGCTATCGTGGCTATGACTCTCGGCCGTCTGTCCGGTATGGAGCGGCAGAAGATCGAGGCCCGCCTGGCTGAGCTCTACAAGAATATCGAGGAATTCCGTGCCATTTTGGCCGATGAGGGCAAGATCGCCCAGATCATCAAGGATGAGATGACGGATATCCGCGACCGCTACGGCGACGACCGCCTGACCGGCATCGAGGAAGCCGCCGACGATATCGTATACGAGGATCTGATCGAAAGACAGGACTGCGTGGTCACTCTGACCCGCGCCGGTTATATTAAGCGTCTGCCTGCCGATACCTATACCGCGCAGAACCGCGGCGGCAAGGGTATCATCGGTATGACCACCAAGGAAGACGACTTCATCGAGAAGATCGCCGTGGTACACAGCCACGCTACCTTGCTCATGTTCACCAATCTGGGACGTGTGTACGCAAGAAAGTCTTACTTGATCCCCGAGGCGGGACGTACCGCCAAGGGTACCAATATCGTCAATCTCCTGGATTTCGAGCCGGGTGAATGCGTCACCGCCATGATCACCGTGGACGACGATTTCAGCGAAGAGAAGAATCTGATTATGGTAACGAGAGGCGGTATCATCAAGCGTACCAATCTCTCCGAGTACCGTCCCACCCGAAAGGGCGGTAAGATCGCTCTGACTCTGGACGAGGGAGACGAATTGATCTTCGTTGCCTGCACTGAGGGGGATTCCGACGTGATCATTGCCACCCGCCACGGCCAGGCTGCCCGCTTTGCGGAAGAGCGTGTCCGCGTGATGGGCCGTACCGCCGGCGGTGTGATCGGCGTTCGCCTGACGGGCGACGACTACGTAGTCGGTGCCGCTACGCTGTACCGCGACGCGGAATGGAACGATGCACATCAGCTGATGACCATTACGGAAAACGGCTTCGGTAAGCGGATGGATCCTCGGGTATTCGAGCCCAAGGGACGTGCCATCATGGGTGTAACCTGTCACAATCTGACGGATAAGACGGGTGATCTGACCGGCATCGCCGTGGTAACCGACACGGATGACGTGATGATGATCACCTCCTCCGGTACGGTGATCCGTACGCCCGTATCCGGTATCCCTGCCTACGGCCGTACCGCCGGCGGCGTTATCGTGATGCGCCTCAGCGAGGGAGATAAGATCTGCAACTTCGCTCTCGCCGCACAGAAAGAGGATGCGGAAGAAATTCCCGAGGAATAAGAAGATAAATTTAACTGAATCTTGTTGGAGGGGGAAAGGACCATCTCAAACGCCGAAGTTCCTTTCCCCCTCCTGATACGGTAAATAAGAAACGATATGTAACCTATAACCACCCCCAATCTCCTTGGCTCCGGCATTCATAAAGTGATGCTATATTTTGAGTTATTACTTCAGGCGGCGGGAGCCAAGGAGATTGGGTAGGGGAGTCCCTTGGGACGGGGGAGGGTAAGAAACTTCGGCGTCTGAGATGGTTCTTACCCTCCCCCTAGTGAAAAAATGTTTTATGATAATATTTAGGTAATCAGGAGAATATACTATGAAACGGATACTATCCCTTCTTCTCGCGTCGGTTTTGCTGT
Organism: Eubacteriales bacterium; assembly: GCA_045129535.1. Lineage (GTDB taxonomy): Bacteria > Bacillota > Clostridia > Oscillospirales > CAG-272 > SIG701. The sequence continues at coordinate 5,412 of JBGVJO010000283.1, read as the reverse complement.
TTTCGCTCGCATCCTGCGGCGGCAGCGGACTGAGTGACGACGAGATCCGGGACGTCTACGCCGATCTGATCGAGAAATCCTATCTCCTCAACGACGTCTACTACGGTGACGGCCTCCCCTTCGTCAACGATCCCGAAACCATGGCTACCCTGGCCGGTGCCATCTCCCGTTTCAGTTATATGCCTGTGGATAAATCCGCTCCCCTCACATCCGAGAAACAGATCCGTGAGGCTACCTTGGCCGTGTTCTCCCAGCCGATGTGCGATCACCTCTTTACGTTGGCCTTTGAGGGAATGAGCACCGGCGACGATGAGACCGTGGTCTATGCCCGCTATATCGAGCAAAACGAGATTCTCACCGTGCGGATCGATCTGGCCGACGAGGCTCTGCCTCTGGGCCGCGTATACGATCTGGATTCCATGGATATACTGAATCAGAACGGCAGCCGCATCGTGGCGTCCTTCGCTACGTCTGTGGACGGAAAACCCTCGGTCAACGTGAAATTGACACTGGTCAACACTCCGGATGGCTGGCGGCTGGATTCACCTACCTATTGACAAACCGAGCAAAATTGTGTACAATGATAAAAAATATATGACATAACCGGAGGCTATTATGGCAGACGATAAGATGATCCCCGAAACCGAAATGGAAGAGATCGAGTACTACACCCTGACCGACGAAGAGGGCAATGAGAGCCAGTTCGAGCTGATCGGCGAAGCCGAGATCGACGGCAATACCTACTACGCACTGACGGAGCTGGATGAGGAAGGCAATCAGATCAGCGACGAGTACGTGGTTCTCCGCGTGGAGAGCGAAGGCGACGAGGATATCCTCGTTTCCATCGAAGACGATGAGGAATTTGACAAGGTAGCCGATTTCTTCGACGACCAGTTCTCCGATATCGACTACGATAACTGATTTCGCTTTCAGCCTGCGGTGTTGGTGATGGGCGATTTCGTGGACCCACAACAGATACTTGGAGCCCGGACTTCATTTTGCGGGATGCAGACCTCCCTCACTGCCGCTCCTTTGACCGGTTTTGAGGACGTTGGGAGCACAAAACAAAAGAGAGGGCACCACCTTGCGAGAGCAGGGTTCCTATCTTCTCGCTCACACGGCACGGCGGGTTTTATATTGCAAATCAAAACGGCTATTGCTTCTGCAATAGCCGTTTTTTGCGTTGTAAATTAAAGGAAATCCGTTGCATTATCACGGATTTTATGTATAATAGAAGCAAAGATAAGGAGGGATGATCTATGCATATTCCAAGACCGGAGCACCCGAATCCCCAATGGGAAAGAAGCCGTTGGCGCAATCTGAACGGTGAGTGGGAATTCGATTTTGATTTCAGCCGCAGTGCCAGGGAAAGAAAGGCTTACCGGGCGGACAGTCTTCCCGGGAAAATTACCGTGCCCTTCTGTCCGGAAAGCATTCTTTCCGGCATCGGATACACGGATTTTATTCCTGCCGTATGTTACCGAAAGAAAATGATCCTTACGGAGGATGAGCTGGAGGGGTGCGTTTTTCTGCACTTCGGTGCGGTGGATTATCACAGCTATATTTACATAAATGGCCGTCTTGCCGCGGAGCACATCGGCGGATACGCCTCCTTCTCGGTGGATATTACGGATTTTGTCACGGCGGGCGAAAATACCGTTTTCGTCATTGCGGAGGACGACGTGCGCTCTCCCACGCAGCCCACAGGCAAGCAGAGCGAGAAGTACCATTCCCACGGATGCTTCTATACCCGCACCACCGGCATCTGGCAGACGGTATGGCTGGAATTTGTGCCTAAAACGCACGTGAAATATTGCAAGTATATCCCCGATATACAAAACGGAATTCTCCACGTCACCGGTGAGGCGGTGGGCTGCGGCGAATTGATCCTATCCTCCTCCTATGAGGGAAAGCCTACGGGCGACGCGCGGATACCCGTGGAGGGCGGTGCTTTTTCCACCCGGATACAGCTCTCTGAGCTCCATCTCTGGGAGATAGGACAGGGCTGCTTGTACGATCTGGAGATCCGCTTCGGCGAGGACGTGATAAAGAGCTATTTCGGTATGCGGGAGGTTTCCCTGCAGGGAAGAAGGTTTTTGCTCAATCATAAGCCGGTGTTTTTGCGGCAGGTGCTGGATCAGGGATTTTATCCCGAGGGCATCTATACCGCAAAGAGCGAGGAGGAATTGGTGCGGGATATTTTCCTGTCCCGGGCCATGGGATTCCACGGCGCACGACTCCATCAAAAGGTGTTTGAGAAGCGTTTTTTGTACCACTGCGATAAGGAAGGCTATATCGTGTGGGGCGAGCACGCCAATTGGGGCATGGATTATACGAATCCGGTGGCGCAGGGAAATTTCATCTGCGAATGGATGGAGATCCTGGCGCGGGATTTCAACAGCCCCGCCTTGATCGGATGGTGTCCCTTCAATGAAACCTGGGGATATAAGGAACAGAATTCCCAAAGCCGGCTTCTGGAAAGTGTGTATCGGATCACCAAGCTGTACGATAACACCAGACCCTGCATTGACACCAGCGGCAACTATCACCTGGACAAAAAAGAGATCCACGACGTCCACGACTACGAGCAGGATACGAAAAAATTCGCAGAATACTACGCCCATATCGACGAGGGAATCGTAGACGATCAGATCCGAAGAAGGGACAGAAATGCCCAGCCTTACCGGGGCGAGCCCATCTTTGTCAGCGAGTACGGCGGTATCCGATGGACGAAGGATGACTCCGGCTGGGGATACGGAAACGCTCCGGCAACTCTTGAGGAATTCGTTGAGAGATACTGCACCCTGACGGATATTCTTATATCCAATCCGTATATCATGGGACTTTGCTATACCCAGCTGTACGACGTGGAGCAGGAGCAGAACGGTCTGTATAACTACGACCGTACCCCCAAGTTTGATGCACAAACGGTGGAAAAGCTGAAAGCCGCCTTGGAAAAGAAAGCGGCTATGGAGGAGTGAAAGAAATCTCCCGTTTCTATACTCTGTACAATATGAAACAAAAAATCCGCCCGGGTGGGCGGATTTTTCAAAACATCTTACTTCAGGATCTCGCCGTAAACCACGCCGCAAGCATGCATTGCGTTGGATTCGTCGGTGTCGATGTGCATAGCGGCAGCGAACTTGGGGCTAACACGAACAACCACGTCGCCGAAGATCAGGCTGCGGTCTTCGCTTACAACCTTAACGTTTACGATTTCCTTATCCGCAACGCCAAAACCTTCTGCATCGGCGGGGGTCAGGTGAATGTGACGCTTTGCAGCGATTACGCCCTCGGTGAGCTCAACCTCACCGGCAGGTCCAACCAGCTTGCAGGCGCCGGAGCCGGCTACGTCGCCGCTCTCACGAACGGGAGCCTCTACACCCAGGGTGCGGGCATCGGTCAGAGAAACTTCCACCTGGGAAGCAGGTCTTGCGGGACCGAGAACGATTACGTTAGCGATGGACTTCTTGGGGCCTACGACGGTAACTCTCTCCTCGCAGGCGAACTGGCCGGGCTGGCTCAGATCCTTCTTGTGGGTGAGGGTGTGGCCCTTACCGAACAGGATCTCGATATGCTCCTCGGTGAGGTGCACGTGACGGGCGGAGGTTTCCACCAAAACTTTATTTGCCATGTGATACGTATCCTTTCAAAATAAAGATAATATGTGATTAACAATATTATATCATCCCGCGTGGGGGATGTAAAGAATTTGGCGAAAAATTTCCCTTAAAAGAAGCGGGTCGAAAGCCAATCCATGCCCCAAAGGAGTGCCAGATGGGCGGGATAGAAGATATAGAAAAACCATTTCATCCGATATTTGCCCGGCTTGCCGTTATACAGAAGGAGCAGGGGCAGGGCAAGAAGGCACAAGGTTTGCGTGGACCACAAAGCGGGATAGGAATAATAGACGCACAAGGCGATCAAACCCATGGAAAACGCCGCCAGTCGGTGGGATTTTTTCTCGAAGGGGCACATCCACACGGGCAGAAGAATGCCGAAGAATCCGTAATCCACCGTTACGTGGTGGCATAAGAATCCCACACAAACCACCGCCATGGTGAAGGCGATGAGCCAGGCCGGGCCTTCCTTTCCCTCAGAAAATCCTTTTTGTGCCCGAGAAAGCAGCTCCATCAGGCAAAGGGAGAGGGAGAAGGTGATGAGAATTCCCAACTCAAAGGGGTATCCCACCACGGCGTAGGGGATCTGGCATGCCACGCCCAGCAGAAATATGCGAAGAAAATATTTCAGGCGGTTTTTGGTGTAATAAAAGCCCTCACCGATGAAGTAGGCAAATAGGGGGAAGGCCAGCCGCCCCGCGGCACGCATCCAGGATTGGGAGGGGAACAGAAGCAGTCCCGCGTGGTCGATGAGCATACAAACCGCGGCCAGCAGTTTTAAAACAAAGGCGGACATAGAATCTCCTTTTTTGGGGTACGGGTATTTATTAAAAGTTTTTGGGGGTGAGGACCCTTTTTATAAAATCCCAATTACTTCGTGTGTTCCTGTCGTCGTTCGATTACGCCAAAGCCTCCCTCCGAGAGGGAGGTGGCGCGCCGACTTCGACGGAGTCGAATGTCGCCGTGACGGAAGGAGCCTGCGCATTCATATGATCTGAAAAACTCATCGTTTACGCACTCTCCCTCACCCGACTGTGTCGGGAGCTCCCTCCCGGAGGGAGCCTTGTGAAGTTGATGTTTACGCGGGAATATTTTGTCGAATTGGGATTTTTTATAAAAAGGGTCTGCTTTCTCGTGCCTTCTCTATTATACCCCATCCGAATACCCCACGCAAGGGAAATCCCTTGACAAAATCCCGCCCCGGTGATAGAATTTTTTATAGAATGAAGCAGGAGGTGCCCCGATGGAGAAAACGAGCGTGGAAAGAGATCTGATCAACGCATTGCGTGCAAAAGGATGGCGAATGGCCGCGGCGGAAAGCTGCACCGGCGGCCGCATTGCCCAGCGGATCACCGCCGTGCCCGGTGCGTCGGACGTGTTCAGCGGATCCATGGTGTCCTACTCCTGCCAAACGAAGCAATCCGCTCTCGGCGTGCGTGCGGAAACTCTTGATACACACGGCGCCGTATCCGAGGAAACCGCCCGGGAGATGGCATCCGGTGCCCTGCGGATCACCGAAGCGGACGTGGCCGTATCCACGACCGGCGTGGCCGGCCCCGGCGGCGGCACAGCGGATTGCCCTGTGGGAACGGTGTGCTTCGGCTTGGCATTGCGTGCATCGGGGGAGGTAAGCTCCGTGCGGGTGCAGTTTGATCCTGCCGCCGCGCGGGAGGAGATCTGCGGTATGGCCGTCGCCTACGCTATAGGATGGGTGATGGATGCGGTTCGTGGGGAGCCCGCCTTGTAAATCAAAAACCGCACGTTGGCGGACGTGCAATGCACGCCCCTACAG